>JAKAVX010000294.1 GCA_021827465.1 Deltaproteobacteria bacterium
GGCGCGCCGGGCTATCAGCTCCCCTTCCAGGGCGGCTACAACACGGCGCTGGCCAAGATGTTCAACTTGAGCTTCTACCAGTACTCAATCTTTTTCACTTGGACGATGCAGCTTGACAACGCCACCGCCAAGGCGGGGTTGTCGCAAGCGCGCGTGAGTTATGAGCAGCAGCGTATGGAGTACCGCGACATGCTCTCCCAGGTGGTGACCGACGTCGAGAGCTCGATCGTAAACGTGCGCGCCGATCTCAAGCGCGTATCCGCTACCGAGGCCGCAACGGCGTACGCCCGTCGGGCGCTGCGCGACGAAGACGAGCGCTTCAGAGTGGGCATGGCCACCACGCATGACTTGTTGCAATTCGAGGAACAACTGGCCAGTGCCGAGGGCAATCAGGTGCAGGCCGAGGTAGACTTCGAGCAGGCCAAGCTTCAACTCTTGCACGCGCAGGGGAGCCTGCTTTCCTACTTCGACATCAATTTTGAAGTTCAAGACCCTCATCAGGACGTCCCCTGGTATGGGCGTCTCTGATCCTCCGCGAGGAACCAGCGGCGTTTTCGTCAGACGGTTGGGCGAATGAGTAAGTAAATGACAAAGCGAGGAGCAGAGCGATGAAAAACGTAGCAGATCATCTGCTGGCTGTTGCACTCACGGTTTTCGTGGCACAGACGTTCATAGCGCGCCCGCTGTTCGCTCAGACCTCGACGGGAAGCGCCGGGGCGGCCTCAGCAGCGTCCGCGGCCGCCCCGGCGATACCGCTGACCGGCGCGCAGAGCGCGCCGCAGGTCAGCGTGCCGATCTCCGAGAACTCCAGGTTCGAGCAGGGGCAGAATTTTGTCGACCTGCCCTCGGTTTTTTCCCATCAATGGTCGTTGACGCGCGAGGTCCCGCCCGAGAGCATCATCAACCGCGACTATATACGTACGCGCTCCCGCGTGAGGCGGCTGCTGACCTTGAAGCAAGCCGTGTATATCGCGCTGATGAACAATCCCGCGATCAAGGCCGCCCGGCTCGATCCGGTCGCCGCTCAGGAAGCGGTGAACATGGCTTGGGCCGAGTTTGACCCCGACTCGCTGGCAAACATCGGCCTGCTCGACAGCTCGCTCCCCATCTCGACGCCGATCGAGACCTTTGCGGCGACTCCACAGTTGACGACCAATCAGTACGAATGGAACTTCACGCTCAACAAAATTCTCGCCACCACCAATGGAACTCTATCTCTTCAGTTCACCAACTTGTACGAAAACACTAACAACCTGACGCAGACGGTCAATCCGTATTACAACCCGGTGCTCCAGGTTTCTCTTTCGCAACCGCTGTTGCGCAATTTCGGCTGGAAGTTCGCGACCTTGAGCGTGCAGATCAGCGAAGCCCAGCAGAAACAGTCCCAGTGGATGTACGAACAGACGGCCGAGGACTTCGTGCTGCGCGTCGGCAGCGACTATTGGAACCTGGTGCGCGCGCAGGAAAATCTGCGCGTCGCGCAAGAGGCGCTTAAGTTCAACGAAGATCTGTTGAGGCAGAATAGGATCAGCCTTCGGGTCGGTACGATGGCGCCCATCGACGTCCAAGAGGCGGAGTCGGCATTCGAGACCGCGCGCGCCAATCTCTATACGGCCGAGGCGAACCTGGAGACCGCGCGCGTTGCTCTGCGCCAGGACGTGATGCTCAATCCGGAGCACGCCTTCATCCCCGAGAACGTCGAGCCCGCCGACGCGCCCAACCCGCGCGAAGAGCTCCGGCTCGACCGTGAAGGTTCGCTCGAGCGAGCAGTGCTCTATCGGCCCGAGTTGCACAGTCTGCGCCAGGCGATTGTCACCGATCTGCTGCAGACGAAATTCCAGGAAAATCAACTCCTGCCCCAGGTCAACCTCCAGACCCAGTACGGCATCAGCAACGAGCAGGGCAACGTAATTTGCGGACCCAGCTTTGGCGTAGTAACCCCCAATTGCACCTCGGCCACGGAGCCGATCGGCGGCTATCAGGTGCCCTTCGAGGGAACTTACGGCAGCGCGCTAAGCAAGATGTTCGACTTCAGCTTCTACAACTATGCCGCCTTTTTCAGTTGGGAGATGCAGCTTGATAACGCCACCGCCAAGGCCGCATTGTCGCAAGCCCGCGTTACCTACGAACAGCAGCGCATGCAATATCGCGACCTGCTTTCGCAGGTCATAACCGACGTCGAGAGTTCGCTCGCTAACGCGCGCGCCGATTTAAAGCGCGTTGCCGCGACCGCGGCGGCGACCGAGTATGCGCGCGAGGCGCTGCATAACGAACAGCAGCGCTTCAGGGTCGGCATGGCTACCACGCACGACCTTTTGCAGTTCGAGGACGAGCTGGTCAGCGCCGAGGGCAATGAGGTGCAGACCCAGGTTGACCTCGAGCAGGCGAGGCTTCAGCTCTTGCACGCCGAAGGACGCCTGCTCGCCTTCTTCGGCGTCAATTTCGAGCTGCAAGATCCGCATACGAACATCCCCTGGTTCGGTAGGTTCTAATCGCGGCAGCGCAGCTCTTCCTCGGAGGTCAGCGCGGGATCCGACCGCGGCGCAGAGGAATTTAGCGCGCAGCGGCGGGAGGCCAGGCAAGTTTAAGCCAAGGCCTCACAGTCTGGTATGATGCTGCCCGATGAGCTAAAGGCGATGCAGCCAACATTTCCACGCGGCGCGGCTGTGAACGCGATCCTCGCCGCCTATCACCTTCCACTCAGGCACCAGCAGTTTGCCCACCTTTTTCAGCGTGACGGGTCCTCAGGCTTGGGCGATGGCTGAGGGGACCAAGGTTCGCGTCCGCTCTCTGGTTCTGTTGGCCCTAACTGCGTGTGTCGCGGCGGGGCTCGTGCTCTATTTGCTGGCAGCCGGACGCTTTGCGCGTAGAGAACCGCAACTTACGCTCTACGGCAACGTGGACATCCGCGAGGTGCAGGTTGCCTTCAACGACTCGGACCGAATCTCGCGGATGTATGTTCAGGAAGGCGATTTTGTCAAGCCGGGACAGCTTCTCGCGGAGCTCGACCCGCGCCGCTATACCGCGAATTTCGAGCAGGCCCGGCGCAACGTTGAGGCGCAGAGGCAGATTTTGGAACGGCTGCTTCATGGTTCACGGCCGGAGGAGATCGTGCAGGCGCGCTCGACGATGGAGGCGCTGCGCGCGACGATGCGCGATGCCGATGTGACGTATCGCCGGGACGTGGAGCTCCGGCGCCAGCAGGTCATCCCCCAACAAGAACTCGACGACGCTGAAGCGAAGCTGAAGGAGGCGCGTGGCAACTACGAGGCCACGCGGCAAGCCTGGATTCTAGCGGTCGAGGGGCCGCGCATCGAGGACATCGAAAATGCCCGCGCGGCGCTTGAAGCTGACCAGGCTGCGCTTGCCTTCGCGGAGCGCGAGCTGGCCGACACCAAGCTTTATGCTCATTCCGACGGGATCATCGAGGAGCGCGTCCTAGAGCCCGGTGACATGGCCGCGCCCAACGTACCAGCCTTCACGATGGCGCTCACCAATCCCCTGTGGGTGCGCGCATATGTTCCCGAAACCTATATGGGCCGCATCTACCTCGGCATGAAAGCGTCGATAACGACAGATAGCTATCCCGGCGAGGTCTTCCAAGGATGGATCGGATACATTTCGCCGACCGCGGAATTCACGCCTAAGAACGTCGAGACGCCCGAGCTGAGGACGCGGCTGGTCTACCAGGTACGCGTGTACGCCTGCAATCCGCGAAACGAGTTGCGACTCGGGATGCCGGCGACGGTTACGGTCGCGCTCGATCAGCCGGTCCCGAGCGCAAGCCAGGTCAACGGCCTTGGATGCGGAGAGCAAAATCAGTCCGGCGGACAGTCGCAAATACACTGAAGCCGCGCTGACGCTCGAATCGGTCAGCAAGGGCTTCCGTGCCGGGGGTCGCACTGCTCAGGCTCTCGAGCGCGTAAGCCTCGCGGTCAAACGCGGAATTGTGACCGGACTTATCGGTCCCGATGGCGCCGGCAAGACCACGCTCATGCGCTTGGTCGCGGGCTTGCTCGCCCCGGATGAGGGGAAAATCGTTGTGCTCGGAATTGACGCACTCTCGCAGCCGCAGCGCGTCCAGTCCATCATCGGCTATATGCCGCAGAGATTCGGCCTGTACGAGGACCTCAGCGTTCAAGAAAACCTCGACCTTTACGCAGACCTGCACGCGGTGGCGCCGGTCGATCGCTCTTCTCGTTATTCCGATCTGATGCGCATGACGGGACTGGCGCCGTTCACCACCAGACTTGCGGGCCGGCTTTCCGGCGGAATGAAGCAAAAGCTCGGACTTGCCTGCGCGCTGGTCGGCTCGCCGCCGCTGTTGCTGCTGGATGAGCCGACGGTCGGTGTCGACCCGGTCTCGCGGCGCGAGCTGTGGGCGATCATTCATCGCTTGGTCGAGGAGCGCGGCGCAACCGTGCTGCTGAGCACGGCCTATCTGGACGAGGCGGAGCGCTGCACCGAAGTCATCCTGATGCACAGCGGCAAGCTGCTCGGCCAAGACGACCCCGCGGCATTCACTCGCCGAATCGCGGGAAGGACCTTCCAGATCTTCGCGCCCGGGATCTCGAAGCGCGTCTTGCAGGAGCGCGTGAGCCAGGCGGCGGGCGTGCTCGACGCGATCATCCAGGGATCGCGCGTGCGCGTCGTCACCGAGCAGCCGGTTGCGCCGACCGCTGCAGCGCTG
>JAKAVX010000295.1 GCA_021827465.1 Deltaproteobacteria bacterium
CATGACCGTATGTATTGGCGCGATTTGCAAGTGCGGGGACGGAGAGGCCGTGGTTGTCGCGGCGGACCGCATGATGACGTACGGCCCGCCGATGAACTTGGAATCTGAGCCCGCCCTCAAGAAGATCGTCCCGCTTACCCGCAGCGCCGCTCTTTTGTTCTCGGGCATGGTTTTTGATGGGGAGGAAATAGCTGGGCAGGTCCGCGGAGATGTCGGCGGTTCCGAGTCGACGGTCCACGAGCTTAGCGAAAAGGTAGTCAAGGCGTACGTCGATCTGAAACGCAGGCGGGTCGAGGAAACGATTTTGCAGCCCTTTTTGGCCGTGGGGTTTCCCGAGTTCCGGACGATGGCGGCCCAGGCTCCCGCCTCGCAGGTCCTTCAGCAGGTCATCGCGATGATTGCCCAGCACAACCTTAATCTAGAGCTTCTTGTCTCGGGTTGCGACGCCGGAGGCGCGCACCTTGACATAGTGAGCCATCCTGGGACACTAGCAAAAGTCGGACAGACGGGTTTCGCGACGATCGGCTCAGGGGCTCTGCACGCAGCCATATGGCTGTCCTTGGCGCAGCACACCAGAAGCGCTTCCTTCGGCGAAACGATCTACAATGTGTACGAAGCCAAGAAGGCGGCCGAGGTGGCTCCGGGCGTTGGCCAGCTGACAGACATTGGCGTGGCCGTAAATGGCAGGTTTTCGTTCCTCGATGAGTCCGTCTTTGAGCTCTTGGAAAAAGCTCACAAGGAAAAGCCCAGGCTTGCTGAGCAGGAACGCGCGGAAATTGAAGAGGCGCTATCTAGGCATGTCGCAAAGCAAAGTACCTGATTTGCCGGCAATCACGCCCGTAGTCAACAGTCCGACCTCGGCGTGGCTGCTGGATCTATGGCGAGCGGAGATCGACCTGGCAGCGAAGGTCGGCTGGGTAATTCCCAATCGCGTTGACGCGGCTGTCCTTTTCGAACTCGATCCAGACCCCCAGAAGAAAATGTTTTAGAGCTTCTTGCTCCGGCGCCGCGGGTTTTCGCTCAGGATTCGCCGCGCGTCAGTTTACCGCCCGCGCCCGATTCCAGGGCGAGGCTTTCCAGCGCGCGGCCTTCGGGCCGAAACGGCTGCCACGATTCCATGTGCCTGAATCCGAGACGGCGGTAGAATCCGCGCGCCGGATTCCAATCGAGCATCGCGAGATCGAGCCGCGCGAATCCCCGTTCGCGCGCAATCCGCGCCACCGCGGCCATCAAGCGGCGTCCTACGCCGTGGCGGCGTGCACTTTCTTCGACGAAGATGTCTTCAACGTAGAGTCCGGGCCGTCCTTCCCAAGTCGAATAGTTGGGAAAGAAAAGCGCGAAACCCGCCGCGACGCCGTCGAGCTCGGCAATCAGCGCCTCGAAGCGCGGGCGTTCGCCGAAGCCGTCGCGAACGATATCGACCTCGGTTACGCGCACGGTCTCGGGCGGTTCCTTCTCGTAAACCGCAAGCGCACGGACGAAACGCACAATAAGTGCGGCGTCCGAAGCTTGCGCGGGTCTGATTCTGATTACGCGCTGCGCCATCGAAGTTCCCCACCCATTGCGCACACAGGTGCGCATCTCCTATCCGGGCGCGTCGTCGGCCTCCTGCAGCGTCGCGGTCGGCAATATTTCCGGCGCTAGGTCTTCCAGAAATCTCGACGGATGGCCCATCGTGTACCCGACCGCGCGGTCGAACATGTAAATCGGATAGACGAAGTAAAGCTCGTCCTTGGCGCGCGTCGCCGCGACATACATCAGGCGGCGCTCCTCTTCGAGTTCCTCCGGATCAGCGCTCTGCGGACTCGGGAACCGTCCTTCAGCCGCCCAGATGATGAAAACGACCTTCCATTCCAGGCCCTTGGCGGAATGGATCGTGCTGAGCGTGACGTAACCCTCGTCGGGGTCGGCCGCGAGCACGCCGCCCAGGGAATCGCTCGGCGGTTCGAGCGCCATGTCGGAGAGCATGCTTTCGAGGCTTCGATAACGCTGCGTAATGTTCTGAAAATGCTCGAGGTCGCGTTCGCGGCGCGGATAATCGTCGGGATAAAGCTCGCGCATCATCGGCAGGTAGTAATTCACCGTGGCGGCGACGTCATCCGCCGGACGGCGTGACACCGTGCGCATCGTCGAGACCAGCGTCGCAAGACGCGAAAGCCCGTCGGCCGCCTCGCCGCGCGCGATCGATAGCGCGCTTGACGCGACCAGCGCCTTTTCCGGCTCGGGCGCGGCGATCAGCGTTTCGACGATACGTTCGGCCGTGCGATTTCCCACGCCCTTGACGAGAGTGAGCGCGCGCAGCCATGAAACCGCGTCGGTGGGATTCGCCACCACCCGCAGATGGGCGAGCACGTCCTTGATATGCGCGGTTTCGATGAACTTGAAACCGCCGCGCTTGATGAACGGGAGGTCGCGGCGCTGAAGCTCGAGTTCCAAGTCGAAGGAATGGAAGCTCGAGCGGAACAGTATTGCGATCTCGTCGAGTTCCACGCCCTGCTCGCGCAGTTCGAGAATATGCTGGGCAACGAAGCGCGACTGGGTATGCTCATCCGAGGCGCGAACCAGTAGCGGGCGGAACTCGCCCATGCGGCGCGCGCGCAGGATCTTGGTGTACTTCTCCGAGGCGCGCGCGATTATCTCGTTGGCGACGTCGAGGATTCCCTGCAGCGAGCGATAATTCTCCTCCAGCTTGACGATACGCGCGCCCGCGAACATCTGCGGAAAGTCCATGATGTTGCGGAAGTTCGCGCCCCGGAACGCGTATATCGATTGCGCGTCGTCGCCGACCGCCATCACGTTGTGATGCGTGAACGCGAGTAGCCGCACGATCTCGGCTTGCACCAGGTTGGTATCCTGGTACTCGTCGATCATTACGTAGCGGAAGCTTTCCGAGATGCGCCGGTGGATGTGCTCGTGCGCGGTCAGCATCTCGACGAAGCGATAGAGCAGGTCGTCGTAATCGAGCAGGCCGCGCTCGCGCTTGTAGGCTTCGTACTGGCGATCGAGCGCGACGAGTTCCTGCGCGTGCTCGATAAGATGCGGGAAGTCGGCCTCGATTTCCTGCTCGAGCGCGCGGCGCTTGTTGCGCGCCATGCTGATCACTTCCGCAAGCGTGCTCTTTTTCGGAAAGCGCCGCTCGCGCGACGCCAGTCCCATCCGCGCCCGCAACAGGTTGAGCACGTCCTCCATATCGGCGCGGTCGAGAATCGTGAAATTCGGCTTGATACCGGCCGCCTGCCCGTAATGACGCAGCATCAGGTTGGCAAACGAGTGAAAAGTGCCGCCCGCAACCGAGCGCGAGCGATCGCCGACCAGTTGCTCGGCCCTGCGCAGCATCTCCTGCGCGGCGCGTCGCGTGAAGGTGAGCAGCAGGATCGCGCCCGGAGCAACGCCGCTCTCGATCAAGCGGGCGACCCGGTAAATCAGGGTCCGCGTCTTACCGGAACCCGCGCCCGCGATCACCAAGAGCGGACCGTCGCGATGGGCCACGGCCTGGAACTGCGATGGGTTCAGAACCTCGGCGTACCTGATCCTGAAGCTCGACTCATCGGCGGGCTCGGGCTTCTCGTGCAGCAGGATGACTTTGTCGGCCACTTTCGTCCGATTCTATCACGGCTGAGGCCCCTCGCGCGCTCCGCGAATGCGCTTGCGGGCGGCGTATCGTGACGAACCGCGGGCGGCGAATCATCGCGCAACAGACAAGGATTTTTCGAGGCGGGCGGGCTCGAGCAATCGCAGCTTCCGCAATGAAAACAAGGTTCTACTGGGTGGTTATATTTGCGTGAAGATTACGCCCCAGGCTTTCGTCGTACTTGTCATCGCCTTGGAAGTGGGGCTTAATTGTTGGAAGAGACGCTGCCAATGAAAGTTTCAACCAAGCTGCCACCCAGGTGCTCAATATCGAGAGTGGGGCTTAATTGGAAAAGACGCTGCCAATGAAAGCGCTCTCCATCGGGGGGCGCGGCTGGGCGCAGACTGTAGCGCTCGCCGCGTGCCTAATCGTTATCACCCTGGGGTTCGTCAGGCCTTCCCTGGGGCGGCGTGTCTTTTTCGGCAAAAGTCCCCTCGCGCGAATCGAGCGGATGCATGACTCTCGCGTCTCTCTGGACGTGACCGACGCGAATCCGGAGCAGTTCATCTGCGAAACCGCGCGCATCCCGGACCTCGCTCGGGAATTGGCGCTTTCCAAGCCGCTTTTTTTTTCCGTCGCGCCACTCACCGTCGCGGCAGTCACTCCACCTCCACCTAAGCCGCCCGAGCGGCGCAAGCTCCCGTCCTCGCGCCAAAGCGATTCCGATCCGTTCGCATAGCTTCGAATCAACGGTCAGGCCCGCGTGATCCTCTGAGGGTCCGCGCAGGTGTGTTTGATTGTGTCCCCGGCGTTCCTTAGCGGGGGGCGGTTCGAGGTAAGGTAAGTGCCAAGTTTTTCATTGCGCAATCCCCATGTGATAATCGTGGGCGCGCTTATCGTAGCCATCCTTGGCTTGACGGCATTGACCCGGATGCCGGTCGACGTTTTTCCCAAACTGCACATCCCGGCGGTTATTGTCGCGACCTTCTATCCCGGGATGCCGCCGATGCAGATTGAGGCGGACATCACGACCCGTTTCGAGCGCTTCTTCACGCTCGGCAGCGGTATCAAGTACATCCAGTCGCGCTCGGTTCCC
>JAKAVX010000296.1 GCA_021827465.1 Deltaproteobacteria bacterium
TCCCTGTGCATGATGGCGTGCTCGGACGCAACTCGGGCGGCGAAGCTGGCCCCATCCTCCTCCGCTTGTTCGCTTCCGAAAGTTCGGATCCGCCTATAGGCAAGTGCCGTGCCTTGAAGCCGGGGGATGGAGAACTGACTGGATAAATTATCAACTGGTGGTTAAAGCCAGATGAAGACCAGCAAAGGCAAGCTCTTCATGCGCCGATGCGGGCGCGCAGACCCGAAACACTGTCCCGGCCGCGTGCTGCGCAAGTGTCTCGCGATGCAACACCGGGGCGCGCAAACGCTATGGGCGCGAAAATCTCTCGGCTATCGTATGGCCGCGCGCGCACTGTCTATCGCTGCCAGAGGATCAGCGGGGCTTCGAGCGGAAGACGGGCGGCGCGATGATACGGAAGCACGCGCGGCGTGTAGTCCGTGGCGGGCCGCTCGACCGAAGCGTTTGCTTCGTAGAAATGGCCGTTGATCGACCCGGGAATGTCGCCCTTGCGTTCCATCGCAACGCGCACCGGCTCTCCGCTATCGCCAGGATCCGCGTAAAGCTCCACGCGCACGAAGTCCGGGTTGAGTTCGGCGAGATAGAGTTCCACGCTGAAACGATGCTGGCCGCCGGCCTCCGAGAGCCTGAGCGCGCCAAAATGGATTCGCGGCCAGCATCGCCGTATTTCGTTCTGCCAGGCGTTCAACTGGCGGGCAAGCGTGCCGCCGTCGGCCGCGCGGTCGCGAAAGGCTGAGGCCGCTGAGAGATACGAACGCTCGACGTACTCGCGAACCATCCGGTTTGCGCTGAAGCGCGGCGTCAGGCGCGACATGCTCGCCCGCACCCTGGCCAGCCATTTGCGCGGAAAGCCGCTCGCGTCGCGGTCATAAAACTCAGGAATGATCTGGTTTTCGATAATCTCGTACAGGCGGCGCGCGTCGGCGGCGTCGTCTTCGGCTCCGTTGGAGTCCCTGGCGTCCCCGAGCGCCCATCCTACTTCCGGCGCGTACGCCTCGGCCCACCATCCGTCGAGCGTTGACAGGTTGAGCCCGCCGTTGACCAGCACTTTCATTCCGCTGGTCCCGCACGCCTCCCACGGGCGGCGCGGTGTGTTGATCCACACGTCGACGCCTTGCACCAGATGCTGCGCGGTAAGGATGTCGTAGTCCTCGAGGAACACCGCCCGGTCGCGCACCTCGGGATCGCGCACGAACTGGGCGAACTCGCGCACGAATTCCTTGCCCTCGGCGTCGGCGGGATGGGCCTTGCCGGCGACCACCAGTTGGACCCGGCGCACCGGGTCGCGCAGGATGCGGCGCAGCCGTTCGGCATCCCTGAGCAGAAGAGTCGGGCGTTTATACGAGGTGAAACGGCGGGCGAATCCGAGCGTCAGCGCGTTGGGATCGAGCACGTAGCGTCCGTGCTCCACGGTCTCGATCTCCTCGCCGCGTTGGCCGAAGTCGCGAACCAGCCGCTGGCGGACGTATTCGATAAGCGTGCGCCGCCCGTGCGCACGCATCGCCCATATTTCCTCATCGCCCGCGCAACCGACCATGTCGCACAGATTTTCCAGCGCGCCCATCCATCGCGCTTTGCCGCAGGTGTTCGTCCACAGTCTGTCCGATTCCTCGGAATCCCACGACGGCGTGTGGACACCGTTGGTGATATGGCCGATGGGAATTTCATTTTCGGGGAACCGCGGGAACCCGACCTGCGCAAGACGCCGGCTCACCGTGCCGTGGACGGCGCTTACGCCGTTGATAGTGCCGCTCATCCGTCCGGCCAGAAACGCCATGTTGAACGGCTGGGCCGGATCGGCAATCGGCTTTCCGAGCGCCAGCAAGTCGTCCACGGTTATGTCGAAAGTGTCGGCGTAGTCGCGGAAATACTTGACGATCAGCGCGGGCGCGAACGTATCGAATCCGGCCGCGACCGGCGTGTGCGTGGTGAAGACGTTGCCCGCGCGCGTGGCGAATCGCGCCTCTTCGAAGGCGAGCCCGTATTTCTTCGCAAAGGAGCCCGCGCGCTCGACGGCGGCAAACCCCGCGTGGCCTTCATTCATGTGCAACACGTCGGGTTCGATCCCAAGCATCTCGAGCAGGCGCCATCCGCCGATCCCGAGCGCTATTTCCTGAAGCAGGCGGCGATCGCGTTCGGCGTCGTAAAGCTTGCTCGCGATACCGCGGTCGGCCGGGCTGTTCAACGGATGGTTGCTGTCGAGCAGATAGAGATCGGTGCGCCCGACGTGCGCGTGCCAGACGCGCAGCAGCACGGTTCGCCCCGGAAGCTCAAGTGGCACGGCGAGCCATCCGCCCGCCGAATCGCGCATCGGGAAGACCGGCATCGTGACCGGATCGTTGTAAGGATAGGCTTCGAGCTGCGAGCCGTTGTGGTCGATCACCTGGCGAAAATATCCTTCCTGGTAGAGCAGTCCCACGCCCACCACCGGCACTCCGAGGTCACTCGAAGCCTTCAGGAAATCTCCCGCCAGGATTCCAAGCCCGCCGGCGTAGAGCGGAAGGGCCTCGCCAAGCCCGAACTCCATGCTGAAGAAGGCAATCGTTCCGAGCGGACGTTCAGGATAGGTGCGCCCGTACCATCCCGGATTGCGCAGATATTCGCCGCGCTCGGCCGCAGCCGCCTCAATCTCGCGCACGAAGGGCGTGTCGCCGGCGAGTTCCTCTAGCCTGCGCTGCGAGACGGTCTGCAGGATAAGCCAAGGGTTGGCGGTGACCTCCCAGGTTTTTTGGTCCACCGCTTCCCACAGGTGGTCGCTTGCGTGACTCCAGGTCCAGCGCATGTCGAGCGCAAGGTCGCTAAGCGTGTTCAGAACCTCGGGCAGCGGCCGGGGAACGAACGCGTGTGCCATCCCCTGCCCCACCGGTCGCGCATTTTGCGGGCTTTCGCTCATCGGCCAAAAGACCTTCATCGAAAATCGCGACGCGCCAATGCGCCGGCGGGTTCAATTCTGGCCGCAAACAGACGCTGAAGAAACGACGGGCCGCGGACGCCGCCAGCGCAAATCGCGCAAGCACGCAAAACCGGCGCGGTCAGTGGCGTTTGGTTGAGTCGGCGGCGCCATCACGCGCGGACGCAACTTGCAGAAACGATTCCAGCACCCGAAGGGTTCGCCCGGTGTCGAGCGGCTTGGAAGTGTAATATTGAGCCTGATAAGAGCGCGCGCGTTTCTCGTCAGCCTCGCTGTGCAGGGCTGCAACATAGAACAGCAACGCTTGCGGAGCGAATTTGCGGACCCGATCCAAAAGCCATCCGCGCAACTGCTCCTGGATCTCTTCATCGTCGACCACGACCATCCGGATATCGGGGCGCGACAAGATGTCGCGTCCGCTCTCGGGGTCCCGGCACGGTTCAACCTGCCACGCCCGCGGGCAAACCTCATGCACCAGGCTGACCAGCGACGGGTCCGAAGAAAAGACGGCTATCGTTGGCGAAGACGAGGCCGCCGCTATTGCTATCGCGGAGGGGCCCTTCGCCAACGCGCGCCTACGTTTGGTCATCGGGATCACAAATCCACTCAACATCGCGACTGAATGCCGGTCGCGCATTCATTAACCTGGTTTTCCTTCACCTGCGTCCGCTCTTGTTGAGCGCTTCAACCGGCCTGAATTTTACCTGTCCGATTCCAGTGTCAACTTCTCGCGCCGCCGAGTCTTTCGGCACGGTCGGCGGGCCAAAATACCGCCCGAAGAGATGCTCGAAGCGTTCGATCAGTCCTCATCTGCTTGGCAAGCGGCTCAACAAATGCCATTCGTTAAACCTATAAAGTGCCCCCGAGTATTCTGGAATGGAAGCTTAAATCATGCCAAAAGACTTTTGCGGGAGTTCCGAAGGAATGAGGCGAGTGCATTCGCTTCGATTTTCTGACAAAAGTGGGGTGTAGTGTATCCTGCAGGCCCACGGTTGTTTCGAGGTGTCGCTCTTGGCACCATTGCGGGCGCGGGAAGTGACAACTGTTAAGATTAGCAGCATGGCCGCCACTCAGCCGCAGTATTTTCATCTCCTCTGGGATTACGAACTGGAGGACCTGCTTGGCGTTTTTGAGGCGCTGAAAGCACATCGTGAAGACGTGCTCGCGCACTGGCATCACCTCTACGTTCTGCACTTCGGCGACACTCGCTCCCTGACCGAATCCGAATTCATGGAGATTTTCAGGGAGGAGCTCGACACAACCACCGAGGACCTTCTGGCCAAGGATATTCAGGCCTTCACTGCCCACGTCCGGCGGATAGGCGAAAGGCTTTCCGAGCGGCGAGTCCCGTTTTCAGAAGTCATCGTCTCGATGCATCTGTTCGAGGAGAGCGCGAGCACAGTATTTCCGAGCGCGAGCCCGCCCGCGATTTACCAGTCCTTCGACAAGCTCAGCCATTGCCGGATGATCGTCCTTACCAGCGCGTATTTCCGCGCCCAGACAGCGCTTGCCGGCACCCGTATCCAGGAACTCGAACGCGAGGCCGCGCAACTGCCGCCCAGCCAGCGCAGCCGCTTCCACGGTCTGGTGGGGGCAAGTCCGGTGATGCGCCGGGTGTACGAGCGAATCGAGGCGGCGGGGCAGACCCGCGGCACGGTGCTGGTGGTGGGCGAGAGCGGGACCGGCAAGGAGCTGGTCGCGCGCGCGATTCACGAATGCGGGCCGGAGCCGTCGGCGCCGTTCGTCGCG
>JAKAVX010000297.1 GCA_021827465.1 Deltaproteobacteria bacterium
CGAGCACGCCGGCCCGATGGATCATCGCGTGCAGGTCGACTTCGCCGAACGCGACGCGCTCCATCTCGCGGTAGGCCGGATGGTATTCGATCCAGTCCTCGTCGCGGCCGAAGCGATCGCGCGGATGAAGTATCGGGGGACGGCGATCGGCGATACGGGCGAGGTCGTCGAGCGTGGCGCCGGCAAGCTCGCCAAGGCGAGTGAGATGCGACCTCAGATGATCGCGGAGCGCGGGCTCCATGTAGAGATCGAGCAGGCCGCGAAAGGCTTCGTCGGCGAGAAAGAAGTTCATGCCGCGGCAATCGGGAGCTACCAGATCGGAACCCGATGAAGTCGCGGGCGGGCGGTCCTCCAAAGAAGCTTCCATCGCGTCCCTCCGGCCGGAAACGTACCGGCCATCGCAAGTTTGGCGCGGCGCGGGCGAGAGCGGCTCGGCGCCGTCGCTTCGATTCGTTTATCCCCATTGGAGCAATCGCGCTATATTCGCCGCTGCAAAATGGAGGTGCGACCTGAAATGGAGTTCGGAACGCTAATCTTCACCAAGCCTGAGCGGGCGATTACCGATCCCAAGCTTGCCGAGGATCTTGGCTTCTCTCACGCGTGGATACCCGACTCGCACATGATATGGGGCGACGTGTGGGCCTGCATGGCGTTGGCGGCCGTAAACACCAAAAAGATAAAGCTCGGGACCGGGGTGGCGATAGCGGCGAACCGCATCCCGCCCGTGACGGTGGAAGCCATCGGCACGATAAACCAGATCGCGCCGGGACGGGTGATACTGGGCTACGGCACCGGGCATACGGGTCGTCGGGTGATGGGATTGCCACCGGTAAAGCTCGCGGATTTCCGCGAGGAAGTCAGGGTTATCCACGCCCTGCTCCACAACGGCGAGGCGGAATACAACACCGAGGGCGTAAGCCGGAAAATCCGTTATCTCCATCGCGACATCCGCTTCATCAGTCTGGACGGACCGATACCGTTTTACGTCGCGGGAAACGGCCCCAAGGTGCTGGGACTGGCGGGAGAGTTCGGCGACGGTGCGGTCACGACCGGCGTGGTCACGCCGCAGCGGGTCGAAGACGTGCTCGCACACATCAACGCGGGCGCGGCGCGGGCCAAGAGCAAGCTCAAGAACTTTCCGCTGGTCTCGTTGACGCATATCTGCGTGCTTCGCCCGGGCGAGGATCTTGACTCGCCACGGGTCAAGGCGATGGCCGGGCCGTGGGTGATGGCGAATTTGCACGCGATGGCGGCGGGGTACGCGCGGCCGGAGTCGCTGCCCAAGGAACTGCAGTCGGACTACCTGCGGTACCAAGCCTATGTCTCGGGGATGAAAACGCCGCCCGAAGAACGCTACCTCGAACTGCATCTCGGGCATTGCACCTACGTGGAGCCGGCCGAATGGCGGTTCGTTACACCCGCGATGATCAAGGCGTGCACGATAGTCGGGACGCGCGAGCAGGTTATCGCGCAGTTGAAGGCGCTCGAAGCCGCCGGGCTTACCCAGGTCTTTATCAATCCGCCGATGGAAGGATTCGCCGATTGCCTGGAGGAGATATCGCGCGAAGTGATTGCGCGTATGTAGCCGTGAGCAAAGGTCGGGTGCGGCGAGCTTAGAACGGGTAATTGATGCCCGAGAAGACCGCCGCGCCCTCGCCGCCGAATCCGATATCGACGTAACCGACCACGAAAGGCTCGGCGATTCCGCGGAATCCGACTCCGCCGACGGGATGGGTGTCTTCGAACGGATCGTAGGACATGGTGTGTCCGACGCGGCCGATGTCGAAGAACGGCGCAAGTTCAAGGACCCCATGGGTGCCGAAGATGTTCATGTCGTACACCCGCGTACGCATTTCGAGATTCGCGACCGCGAGGTTGTTGTCAACGAATCGTCCCGCGCCGTAGCCGCGCAGGGTCTGCTGATCCCAGAGCAGGCTCGGCTCGCCGCCCAGGCTCGCCATGGTCCACCACGGCAGCTCGTTGCCGGCCGGCTCGTATTCCATGAAGATGTGGCCGGCGAAAGTTATGCGCTTATTTATCGAGTAATAGCGGCGAACCTCGGCTCCAAACCGCGTGTACGACATTGAACTCATGAAAGCGCGGTCGGCGAAGCCCGCGAACACGCGCGCGAAACCGCCCTCGCGCGGGATCTCGATTGAGTCGCGCGTGTCGTAGCTGAGCATCGCCACGTTCAGAACCTCGGTGCCGCCGTTAAGGCCCTTCTGATTCGGGAACAGCGCCGAGATCGACGGCAGATTGTTGAACGCGCCGTGCATGATTCGATAGTAGCGCGGCCTGAGCGTGTAGGAGAGCTGGAGGTTCGGGTTGAAATTGTAGCCGAGCGTGGCGAGCCCAAATACCTCTTCGTCGGTGTAATTGGTCTCGTTGCCAAGCCGGGAGTTGTTTCCAACGCCGAAGAAGCGATCGGTCGGATCGCGCTCGAAGTAGAAGCGTCCCTCGAACGACCATCGGCCCTGGCGCGTCAGCCCGGTCTGGTAATCCAAATCGACGAAGCGCGCGATCTTCTGCTGTACACCGCCGACGAGGTACCACTGCGTATCTTCCGAGGGATATGCCAGATAGCGAAACGTCCCGCCGGGGCCGAGCGTGGTGTTGGTCTCGACATCCGGGGCGAATATCGACGTGATTTCCTGTTTCTTGTTGGTTTGCAGGAACGCCGCCAGCAACCCCACGGTGGTACCGCTGTTGGGATCGGTTGCAACCTCTGGCACCGGGATGAAAGGCCAGCTATTGGGATCAATCAGCGAAAATTTCTTCAACCACTGCCATTGGTCGGGATGAAGCAAATTCGTTAGGCCGCCCTGGGTGGTGGCAGCCTGGCTCGGAGCCTGCAAATGCTCGTTCGGACCGGAGGATGAGTTATTGGTTGCGGCCCGCGTGCGGACGGCATAACAGCTCAGCACCGCAAGCAGCGCAAGAAACGCAACAGTCTTTCTGATCATCGAAAAATGCCACGCCACCGCCCGTCCCCCGTCCGAAACCTTGGCGCAGATTTTCTACCCTGACAGGCAAGCCCCGGTCAATCAAGCTTCAGTCGGACAAAGGCGGATCGGCGCCGTGCTTTTCGATGCTGCCTGAAATGTGCAAGGATTCGAAGAGACGAAAGCCCCGAAGAAGCTCCCGCATCCGGCACTGATCACGGACCGTGCCGGGAGCCGCATGGGCGCGGAAATCGGAGTAGAAACGGAGGGTCCCTGGATGGCCAAAGTGGACGGCGGCGAACTCATCGCCCGCGTCATGAAAGAAAACGGAGTCCGCTATTGCTTCACGATCAATGGCGGGCACTTGTTCCCGATTCTCGCCCAACTGCGCAGCCACGACATCAAGATGATCCACATGCGCCACGAGCAGGCGACCGCGTACGCGGCCGATGCCTACGCGCGCACCTCAGGCACGCCCGGCGTATGCATGGTGACGGCAGGATGCGGGCTCACCAACGCGGTCACCGGCCTCTGTGTGGCGGGATTGACCGGCAGCGCCGTGGTCTGCATCTCCGGCCAGCATCCGAACACCGAGGACCATCTCGGCTCGTTCCAGGAGGCGTACGGCTCGGAGGTCGTCAACAGCTTCTCGAAGTTCACCAAGCGCGTCACCGACTGGTCGACGATCGAGTTCGACCTGCGCTCGGCCTTCCGCGAGGCAATCGCGCCGCCGCAGGGAGTCGCGCTGTTCGAAATACCGCAGAACATCCTCTACCATCACGACGACGACATCCGTCAGCATAAGGGCGCGAGCCGGTTCACGATTGAGGAAGTGCGTTCGGCGGGCGCACCTTCGCATGTCGATCGGGCGATCGAGATGCTCCATGCAGCCGAGCGTCCGCTGATCGCGGGCGGGGACGGACTGTTCTGGTCGAATGCGGCGGCCGAACTCCAGGAGTTCGCCGAGCTGACCTCGATTCCGGTTTACGCCCGGCGCGCCGGACAGGGCGCCGTCTCCGAAGAGCATCCGCTGGCGATTCGCGGCGCGTTCAAGAAGCCGTTCACCGGACGGGCCGACGTGGTGCTCGCGATCGGTTTCAGGTTCTGGAGCGGCGAGCATTTCGGCCAGCCGCCCACCTGGACCGACAAGGCGAAGTACATCCAGCTCGATCCGACCCCGACGCGTATCGGATGGCAGGTTGCGGCCGACGTTCCGATCGTCGGGGATCCCAAGACCGTGCTTCGGCAGATGATCGATCGGATCAAGGAACTCAAGCTCGACTTCTCGAAGAAGCGCAACTCGCCGTGGCTCAAGGAAGTGGCCGAGGCGCGCGAGAACTTCAACCGCCTCATCCGCGAGCAGGAAAAGAAGGTTCACACCGAGATCCCAATCCATCCCGCGCGCATGACCAGCGATCTGGTCTCGGTGCTCGACAAGAACGCGACCGTGATCATCGACAGCTTCACGCTCTCCGGATGGATGAGCCAGTGGTTCACTTCGCGCTTCATGGGCCAGGTGGTCGACGCGGGTCCGCTCGCGCCGGTCGGCCACGGCGTCGGGATGGGAATCGGCGTCCAGCTTGCCCGCCCCGGCTCGCAGGTCGTTGTGGTGAGCGGCGACGGCGGACTGGGAATCGGTGGCTTCGACATGGAGACGGCCGCGCGCTACAACCTGCCGATCGTCTGCCTCTTGTGGAACAACAGTTCATGGGGGCC
>JAKAVX010000298.1 GCA_021827465.1 Deltaproteobacteria bacterium
GCCGCTCCGAGCACGCCCAGCGTCGACGTGGAATGCCATCCGAGCAGGTAATGACCTTCGCCGAACGCGCGCATCACTTTGGTTTCGACTTCGACGCCGGTGACGTACGCGGTTAGAAGGTCGCGTCCGTCGCCGCCCTCGTCCTCGACCGACGCCATCGCGGCGAAAACCACCGGCACGCTCGGATGTCCTACAGTGTTCACGTCGTCGTAGTCGAGCGCGTGGCCGGCGATCGCGTTCACCATCGCGGCGGCCTGCGGCGGAAGCTTGAGACCCGCGCCGTCAGCCGGAGCGATCACGGTCGCGGCCGGACGTCCGCCGTCCTCGCGCGCAAGCTTCGAGGCGATACTCGCGGCGGGTTCGATACTGCCCGCGACCGCGCATCCGATCGTATCGATCAACGCGCGGCGGGCGATTTTGCGGACCGGCTCGGGAATCCGCTCATAGGTCATCTCGGCCACGTAAGTGGCGAACGCACGCGTTATCTCCATCGATTTTCTCCGAGCGAATGAAATCGGCGATGCTTCAGGCTCGTTTTCGAGCCAGAATCAGGCAGAACGGGCCGGCTTTCCGGGAGCCATGGATTAGCGTTCGGCGAGTCCATCTACATTTCAACCTCGTTAGTTCAAGAGCACGGTTTTGGCAAATGAAATAAAACGGCTGCGGGAATCCGTGCGTCGCGCGACGCTCCGGCGCGTTTCGCCCGGCGCTCGCCCGGAGCAAATGGTGCTGCTGGCGGGAGAGAGTGGATACGTCGCGTGATGAACGAGGTCTCAAGCGCGTTGCGCGCGCGTTATTCGGATTATCGCGAGTTCACGGCAGTCTCGATAGCGGGCAGCATCGCCGGCGAGCTAATCCATCGCGTGCCATCCTGCTCGCCGCGAACTATGGCGCGTCGCATAGTCCGGCCCTGCGCAAAAAGTCTATGTCCTTGTTCGTGAGCGGCGGTTCGCTTAACACCTGCGCATGCTGCACCGCCTTGGATGCCGTATCGACGTCGCATCGTACTTGCACGAGGAGCTTGTGGTGAGGCCCGTATATCCAAGTGAAAAACTCGATATGATTTTCCACGTGCTCCATCATTACGTGTCCAATATCATGTTTGCCCCACCGACCATTCTGGCAGACCCAAGCGGGATTGATCTGACAGACCTCGTGGCTGGATGAGTAAACGGAGTTTGGCGGTGGATGGAAAGACGACTGCGGCGCGCAGGAAGAGATCGCAAGGCCAAGCGACGCGCTGAGGGCCATCCGGGCGGCCCGCTTGAGAGCGGAACGACTCATCGCGTGTGACAGGGAGTTAGCACAGCATGCGCGGCTGCATCAAGCCGCGCATGCCCGCTACCGCTCAACACGCGTCAGGCTATACGTAGAATGTTTCGGCGATTCGCCGCTGAAGCTCCACGACTCTTTCCGCGCCGGTCATCACCGGGGGCGCGACGAGCGTTACCGAGTCCGCCGTCGCCCAAATCCTTTCGACCCGCTCGCGCACCTCGTCGCGCGTGCCCGCGACCGCGAATGTCGTAACCATCTCGTCGGGAATCGCCTTGACCATCGCGGCCGAATCGCCGCGCGAGGCCGCCTGGAAGGCGGCGCGCGCCTCGGCTCCGAAGCCGTGGGTTGCGAAGTACTTCTCGTACTGCTCCATCGAGGCGTAAAAGGCGACCGTGCCGCGCGCATCCTCGATCGCCTGCTTGCGATTCTCGTCGATCGCGACAAACGCCCATATGTTGAGATCGATGTCCGAGCGCTTGCGGCCGGCTTTTTTCAGCGATGCCTCGAGATTGGTCTTCACCTCGTTCTCGATCCATCGCGCCGACCAGATTGGATGGCCTGGCAGGCCGTCGGCGATCTCGCCGGCAAGCCGGACGGCGCTTTCGAACACCGCGGGCAGATAGATTGGAATCCGATCGCGCACCGGAGGAGCGAAGGTCCTGAAGCCTGTCAGATCGAGCTTGTGATACTCGCCCTCGATTTTGCCGAGTTGGCCGCTATGTGCGCCGGCGATTATCTGGCGCACGATACGGACGACTTCACGCAGATGGGCAATCGGTTTCCCGTAGGTCACGCCGTGCCAGCTCTCGTTCCACCATCTGATACTGGTCCCGAGCCCGAGGACCATCCGCCCGCCACTCATCGTATCGACATCGATTGCGCTGAGCGCCGTTTCGAGTGGGCTTCGCGTGAAAGCGAGAGCGACGCCGGTTCCGAGCTTGACCCGCTTCGTCGCCATCGCGAGCGCGGCGAGCGGAACGAACGGGGGGCCGTAGAGTTGGACGGTCCAGATGCCTTCGAGTCGCGCGGCCTCGCATGCGGCGGCGATATTCGCCATCGTCGCGGCGTCGGCGACCATGCACATTCCCCAATAACGGCGGTTTCCGTTCATTCGAAAGCTCCTTCCGGCGGCGCAAATTTTCGAGCGGTATTCTTTTAGCACAGGGCGCCGCCCGGCGCATCGCCACGATGCACGCAAAGGGCAGACACGCGCGGCAAGGCCCGCCGACCTGCTGAGTCGCGGGGGCGAGCGGGGCAATTTCGGACGGGCCGGACGCGATCACGTGCGCAGGAACTTCCTGCTGTCGCGCCTGGTCCGCGACGAACTGCGATTGCTGAAAACTCTTCTGTCCGCGTGGACGCCGTCGCGCGCGCCGCAATCCTTATTCGCAAAGCGCGCCGGCGAGCGCCAGCAGGATCTTCGCGCCGTCACCGTGCCACGCGCTTCCGTGCATACAGGCGAGCGTCTTCGGATTCGTCGCGGCGAGCCGTTCGAGCATCGCGCGCGCACGGATGCTGTGCGAGAAGTAGTCCATCCGCGCCCGGAACGCCTCGCTCGGGCCCAGGATGTCGGACTCGGTAAGCGGCGCGGGATTGTTCCCACCCTGCGTAAAAAGATCGCCGCACAGGAAGGTTCGCGTGCGCTCCTCCATCATCAGGCCGCATTCCCACGCGTGCGGCAGATGGGGTGTGTCGAACCATCGCACCGTATGCCGCCCCAGACTGAGCGTTTCGCCGTCGCCGATTTCTTGCGGCATCCGGTCTGCCAGGTCCTCGATTGAAACCGACGCCGCCACCCGCCCGCATAGCGCAACCGAGCCCGGCGCCGCAGCAAGCCATTGATTTAGCGCGCCGCACTCGTCCGCCTCGACGTGCGAGAAGGCCAGGTATCTCAGCCGGTCGACCGGGATCACGCTGGCAACCGCCTCGCGCACCAGCGGGAACATCTTGCGAAGCCCGGTGTGGAACAGAAACGGCGCGTCGTCGACGATCAGATACTGGTTGAAGGTAAAGCCGCCCGGGATTACGTCGACCGAGACCGGCGTGCTGATCCGATAGATTCCGTCGGCGATTTCGGTGACGTTTGTGCCTGAGTCCTTGTTCGTAACGACCATCGCGGCTAACCTCCGGCGGGGGAACTGAAGGGGCGACGCTACCATCGAGGCATACCGACGGACAAGGCGTCGATCGTCGGTTCGCGTAACGGGCTGTGGGGTTTTCCGGCCCGGCGACGAAAAGTATCGAAAGCGGCGTTATGGTGCAGAAGGCGCCACAGTTTGGCTCCTTAGGTTTCATATCTCGCGTCGAGCGCATACGCGCGGATGGTGGGCGCCAAGTGGCGCTTTCAATCGCCGCCGCGTCAGTTCAACGCCGATTTTTCCAACTCTGCGAGACTGAATCCTGCGCATCGCCCGCCGTTGGCACACAAGCTGCACTGCATCGCTGCGGGCTTATTCGATAAATTTCCTTGGGGCTTCCGGGTTAGAGCCGGCTGCCGCCGCAATTGGGCGCCGTTCGTGGCGGCTTGCGGCGATGAAAAAGCTGGGGAGGGCTTATGTCCGACGCGACATTCGACGCTGTGATCATCGGAGCAGGTCACAACGGTATGGCGTTGGGAGCGTACCTGGCGAAGAGCGGATGGAAGGTCGGAATCTTCGAAAAGCGCGGTGAAGAGGGCGGCGGACTGTGCACCGAGGAGCTTACCCGCCCCGGCTTTCTGCATAACGTTCACGCCAACTATCACACCCTGGTCGGTATCTGTCCGGTTTACGACGACCTGGAACTGGTCGGCCGTCACGGGCTGCGCTACATGCAGCCACCGGTGCAGATGGCGAGCGTGTTCAGCGACGGCCGCGCGCTCACGGTGCATACCGATCTGGAGAAGACCTGCGCCTCGATGGCGCATTTCTCCGAGCGCGACGCCGACACGTTCCATCGCCTTTACGAGGAGACGCGCGGGTACCGCGATCTCATCCTGCGCACGCTGATGTACTCGGCGCCGCTCTCGATGCGCGATATCACGCGTGCGATGCATCTGTGGGGCGTCGAGGGGAAAAGCGAGTTCCTCAGCGTCAATCTACGACACGAGACAATCACCGAGTTCCTCGACCGTCATTTCGAGAACGACCGGGTAAAGGCGCATCTGGCGTTCCATGCGGCGCTGGCCGGCTATGCGACCGATCGGCGGGGACTCGCGGTTTCCTTTCCGCTGCTGCTCAGCAAGATCGACAACTGGCACGTATGCCTGGGCGGCTCGCATGCGCTGGCGCATTCGCTCTGGGAGGCGCTCGCGCAGGCGGGTGGACGCGTCTTCCTGAAGCACGGCGTGGAAAAAATTCTGGTCGAAGACGGCAAGGCGATGGGCGTCGTG
>JAKAVX010000299.1 GCA_021827465.1 Deltaproteobacteria bacterium
GCGCGAGCAGCCTGACCTCAATTACCGCAATCCCGAAGTCGTCGCCGCGATGCACAATGTGCTGCGCTTCTGGCTCGATCGCGGGGTCGACGGTTTCCGCGTCGATGTCATCTCCTACCTGATGAAGGACGCCGGTCTTCGCGACAATCCCCCGCGCGACGCCGCCAATCCGGACGCGGGCTTGATGCCGGCCTTCAGCCAGGACCTGCCCGAGGTGCACGAGATCGTGCGGGGATTCCGGCGCGTGCTAGACGGCTTCGGCGAGCGGATGATGGTCGGCGAAGTGTGGCCGCGGGACCAGCGCTCGCTCGCCGATTATCTGCGCCGCGACGAATGCCAGCTCGCGTTCAACTTCCGCTTTCTCATGTGCAGATACGCGGCGGTCTCGTTCCGCGCCGCGATCGAAGAGACCGAAGCGCTGCTCGGCGACGGCGCGTGGCCGACCTACACGCTCTCGAACCACGATTTCGCCCGTCATATCTCGCGATACGCAGAAGGCGCGGATGCCGAAGTTCGGGCGCGGATGCTCGCGGTGCTGATGATGACGGTGCGCGGAACTCCGTTCCTCTACTACGGCGAGGAAATCGGGATGCACAACGTCGAGGTTCCGCCGGGCCAAAGGCGCGACCCGGTCGGGCGCGACAGTTGCCGCACACCGATGCAGTGGTCGGACGCGCGAAGCGGCGGTTTTACGAACTCGGCGGCGCCATGGCTCCCGGTGGGAGATTCCGCAGCGGTCAACGTCGAGCGCGCGCGCCACGACCCGCGTTCGATTCTCTCACTATACCGGCAGCTGATCAGGCTGCGCCGGGACAGCCCGGCCCTGCTCTACGGCGATTATCGAACCATCACGGACGTATCCGCGGACTGTCTTGCGTTTACCCGCAATAACGCAACGCAACGGATCGCTGTCGCGCTGAACTTTGCGGGCGAACGGCGGCGTATCAGCGGCATTGGGCCGGGCAGGATGGTACTAAGTTCCGATCCGGATCGGCAGATCGGACCGATTGGAAAAGCAATGGAACTCTTCCCGAACGAGGCCGTTGCGATCGAACTCGAAGCCTAGCGCGAGCCGCTGGTCGTGTGGCGCTCGGCTTCGGCCCGGCATCGCTTACTCCATCGGGAAACATTCCCATGTTACGATCGGAAACATCCTGGGTTTTCCGAGTTTGCGGAATTGGCGCGGAAAATCGGCAGTTTTGATGGCACGTTTCTGGCAGTTGACAGTTCCTGACGGACCAACGGAGGCCCTATGAACAAGGTCAGACCGGTACTTGTGATTGCCCTGGTTGTCGCGATGTTCGCGATAGCCCCGCAGGTCACGATGGCTCAGGGAGGCGCGCCGGCGGAGCAGACCGAGATTGCGAAGATGGTCGCAGAAGCCAAAACTCCTGAGGACCATCGGAAAATCGCCGAGTACTACAAGAAGGAAGCGGCCGGAGCCAGAAAGCAGGCTGCCGACGTGAATGCGCTCAGCGACTGCTACAAAAAGGCAACGCAGTCAGGCGAGGCTGCGGGAGGCAAGGCACGGCGCGAGTGCACGCTTCAGGCGATCCAATATCGAAAGATCGCGAAGGAAGACGAAGACCTCGCCAAGATGCATCTCGAGATCGCCGCGAAACTCGAGAAAGAAGCCAAGAAATAGCCTTATAAGTGCTGTGATATGCGCGGTGGTCGAAATCCGGCCACCGCGCGGCTAATTCCCACCTTCGGCCGCCGAGCGCTCTGTCGAGCGCCCCAGAATGGGTTTGCGCCCCGCGCCAAGCCTTTCTACGATCAGCGGCCATGCACAGGCCCCGTTTTCTCGATCGGATGGCGATGGAACTGGGCGACCGATGCGCGTTCACCGCGCGTGTCGCCCGCGGACGGCGACCCTTTCAGCCCGAGCACGTCGAGCCCAAATGGGCTCGCGATCGGGTCTTCGACGTCGGGCATATCAGGCTCGAAGTCGCGCTTGACTTCGCCGCGCGCGCCCTCTCTGGCACCGCGACGCATCGGCTTTCCGCGATCGTCGACGATCTTCGCGAGATCGCGTTCGACGCGGCCGAGATGGCGATAAGTGCCGTCAGGGTCTCGGGCGAAGCCGCGAGTTTCGAGTGCGAGGGCGCAAAGCTCAAGATTAACTTTGCGCGCGCGATGCGCGCCGGAGAGGAAGCGGAAATTGCGATCGACTATTCCGCCAAGCCGCGCCGCGGGCTCTATTTCGTTGGTCCCGACGAAGCCTATCCCGACAAACCGGTCGAGGCGTGGACGCAGGGCGAGGACGAAGACTCGCACTACTGGTTTCCCTGCTACGATTACCCGAACGATCGCGTCACCAGCGAAGTGATCGCGACCGTACCCGCGAATTTCACCGTCGTTTCGAACGGCGCCATCCTGTCCACGACGTCCGATCCGGACCGCGGCACCCGCACCTTCCATTGGCGCCACGACGTCGCGCACTCGGCCTACCTGATAAGCCTCGCCGCAGGCGAGTTCGCCGAGATTCAGGATCGCGCGGGCGACGTGCCGGTGCTCTATTACGTTCATCCCGGGCGCGAAGCCGACGCGCGCCGCGCCTTCGGCAACACGCCGCGCATGATCCGGTTTTTCGAACGCCGAATCGGCATGCCCTACCCTTACGCCAAGTACTCGCAGGTTGCGGTGACTGATTTCATCTTCGGCGGGATGGAGAACACTTCGGCCACGACCCAGACCGCCGATACGCTGCACGACGAGCGCGCGCATCTGGACTTCACCAGCGATCCGTTGGTTGCGCACGAGCTGGCCCATCAATGGTGGGGCGACCTGCTCACCTGCCGCGACTGGGCGCACGCGTGGCTCAACGAGGGCTTCGCGACCTACTTCGAGGCGCTCTGGTGCGAGGAGGACAAGGGCGCGGATGAGTTCGCATGGAACCTGCGCCAGGACCGCGAGAACTACCTCGACGAAGACTCCCATCGCTACCGCCGGCCGATCGTATGCAACCGCTATCGCGCTCCGATCGAACTCTTTGACCGCCATCTGTACGAAAAAGGATGCCTCGTGCTGCACATGCTGAGGCGCGAGCTGGGCGACGCGCTTTTCTTCAAGGCGCTCAACCTCTATTGCGCACGTCATCGCGGCGGCAACGTCATCACGCAGGACCTTCAGCGCGCCTTCGAGGACTCAACCGGCCGCAACCTCGACTGGTTCTTCGAGCAATGGCTATACAATGCGGGCCATCCGGAACTCGAGGTCTCGCACTCCTTCGACGACAAGCAGAAGCTCGTGAGCATCACCGTCAAGCAGACTCACAAGACCGAGAACGCGACTTCTGCCTTTCGGTTCTCGGCGACGATTGCGCTGATGAACGGCGACGGCGCCGAGAAACGCCATCGGGTGGAGATGAAGGAGCGCGAGCAGACGTTTCATTTCGTCTGCGACGCGGCGCCCAAGGCTGTCAGCTTCGACCCCACGCACGACATCCTGAAAACGCTCAAACACAAGCGAAGCCGCGAGGCGCTGGAACTCGTTCTCAAGAAAGCGCCCGAAGCGATCGCGCGCGGGGGCGCGGCGCGCGAACTCGGCAAGGAGGGGAGTCCGCAGGCGACTGCCGCGCTTCGCGAGGCGATCCTCACCGACGCGTTTTGGGGCGTGCGGGCCGACGCCGCCGCTGCTCTCGGTGAAATCAGGACCGCGCAGGCAAAGGCCGCCTTGCTCGAAGGCCTCAAGGTCGAGCATCCCAAGGCCCGCCGCGCCGTGGTCCGCGCGCTCGGAGCGTTTCGCAACGATACCGAAGCTGCCGACGCGCTCGCGCGCCTGCTGGAGAAGGGCGACGCGAGCTACTTCGTCGAAGCGGAGGCCGCGCTGGCGCTTGGCAAAACCCGCGACGCGCGCGCCTTCGAGCATCTGAGCGCCGCGCTTTCCCGCGATTCGTACCTCGAAGCGATACGCGCACACGCGTTCTCCGGGATGGCCGAATTGCGCGACGAGCGCGCGATCGGAGTCGCGCGCGAATGGAGCGCGTACGGAAAGCCGCCGCGGGCGCGCGTGGCCGCGATAGGAACGCTCGGGCGATGCGCCGAACTGGGCGAGGCGCGCCGCGCCGAGATCCTCGACCTCCTTGCCCCGCTGGTTGACGACCGCGAATTCATGGTACGTCTTCGCGTGCCCGGCGCCTTCGAGGATATCGGCGACGCGCGCGCTATCGCGCCGCTTGGCAGGCTTCGCGAGCATGATCTCGACGGGCGCGTTCAACGCCGCGCGCAGGAAGCGATCGACGCGATCGTGCAGGGCAGAAGCCGAGTCGAGGAAGGCGCGCGGCTGCGCGAGCAGATGGACAAGATGCGCGAGGACAGTGTGAAGCTGCGCGAGCGGCTGGATAAGCTGGAAGCCTCGGCACGCGCAAAGCCCTGACGCGGCGCGCGCCGAATTGGTTTGTACAGTCGCGGCGGCTCTTGCCGCGCCCACGTGCTGCGGGAGTCTCCCGCAAGAGGAGGACTGCCTATGCTCAAGGAATTCAGAAAGTTCGCGATGCGCGGAAGCATGGTCGACATGGCAGTGGGTATCGTCATCGGTGCGGCGTTCGGCAAAATCGTGACCTCGCTGGTCAACGACGTCCTGATGCCGCCGATCGGGTTCATGCTTGGCGACGTAAATTTCGCGAA
>JAKAVX010000300.1 GCA_021827465.1 Deltaproteobacteria bacterium
TCTGGTCACGCTCCATCTGGGCGCGGGATGTTCCGCGACCGCAATTCGCGCGGGCCGCTCGGTTGACACCTCGATGGGTCTTACGCCGCTCGAAGGTCTCGTGATGGCGACGCGCTCGGGCGACCTCGACCCTGCGATCGTCACCTATCTCGCCACGCATGAAAAGATCGCGCCCAAAGAGATCGAACACATATTGAATTACAAGTCCGGGATGCTCGGCGTGTCGGGGCTCTCCGACGATCCGCGTGAGCTCAAGCGCGCGGCCGACTCGGGAAACGCGCACGCCGCGCTCGCGATCGATATCTTTTGCCATCGCGCCCGCAAGTACCTCGGCGCTTACGTCGCTACGATAGGCCCGCCCGACGCGATCGTGTTCGGGGGCGGAATCGGCGAGAACGCCGACTGGATGCGCGCGAGAATTCTCGCCGGGCTTGAATGGCTCGGTATCGAGATCGATTCCGGGCGCAACCGCGCCGCGCTCGGACGCGAAGGCCGAATTTCCTCCGACGCGTCGAAGATCGCGGTTTACGTGATCCCGCTCGACGAGGAACTCTATATCGCCCGCGCCGCGCTCCGCCTCGTGAGCCAACGCGCACGCTCCTGATTCACGCGCCCGCCAAACGTGTCGCGCGACACGGATATGCGCTCGGCGCGCCGCGTCGGCACGGTTCTCAAGGACATGCGGGCTGCGCTATATGGCTCGCAAGGCCAATGAGCACGGACGAATTCACGGTCAAGGACAAAGTCGCGATCGTCGGGGTCGGCGAGACCACCTACTACAAGCGAGGCCAGGCTCCCGTCAGCGAGTTCCGCCTCGCCTGTGAAGCGATAAAGAAAGCGGCCGACGACGCGGGAATCGCCGTAAGCGATATCGACGGCTTCGCCTCCTACAGCAACGAGCGCAACGACGCGTCACGGATCGCCGCCGCGCTCGGACTGCCCGCGCTTCATTACTCGAACATGTTCTGGGGCGGAGGCGGTGGCGGCGGCTCGGGCGCGGTCGGAAACGCGGCCGCGGCTCTCGTGGCCGGTTACGCCAAATACGTGTGCGTGTTCCGGGCGCTTGCGCAGGGCCAGTTCGTGCGCTTCGGACAGGCGCCCGCGGCCAGAGCGCTCTCGGGGCCGGCCGCGTACACGATGCCGTACGGGATGTCGGTGCCTGCGCATTGGGTCGCGCTTCGCACGCGCCGCTTCATGTACGAGCACAACGTCACGCAGGACGCGCTCGCCGCGGTCTCGCTCGCCGGCTACCATCACGCGCAGTTCAATCCGCGCGCCGTCATGTACGGACGGCCGCTCACCCGCGAGCAATACGACAGCTCGCGATGGATCGTCGAGCCGTTCCATCTTTACGACTGCTGCATGGAGAATGACGGCGCCGCGGCTCTTATCCTGACCACCGCCGATCGCGCCCGCGATCTTAAGAACAAGCCGGCATACGTGATGGCCGCCGCGCAGGGCTCGGGCTATCGGCAGGGCGCGAGCGTCGAGAACGCACCGGACTACGCGTCGTCGAATTTCAAATCGCTCGCGCCGCGGCTGTTTGCGATGGCCGGAATTATGCCGCGCGATATCGACGTCGCACAGATCTACGAGCATTTCAGCGGCGCGGTGATCCTAAGCGCGGTCGAGCACGGACTGTGCGCGCCCGACCAGGTGATGGATTTCTTCACCTTCGAGAACATCACCTGGCCCAACGGAAAACTTCCCATCAACACGAGCGGCGGCAATCTCGCCGAGTGCTACATGCACGGGCTCGAACTGGTCAACGAAGCGGTGCGCCAGGTGCGCGGAACCTCGACCTGCCAGGTCAAGGACGCCGAAATATCGCTGGTCGTTTCGGGACCGATGGTGTCGCCGGTGAGCGACCTGATTCTGCACGGATAGGGTGACCTCGATGGCCCAGGAAAGCCCGAAATATTATCTGCCGTCCGGGATGCCCGGGCCGAAGCCCGCGCCCGACGGCCTCGACCCCGAGTTCTGGGACGCCGCGCGCCGCCATGAGCTGGTCGTCCAGCGATGCCGCCGGTGCGACGCGTTCCAGTTCGGCCCCGAATGGATTTGCCATCGATGCCACAGCGAAGACCTCGGATGGCATCGCGTCTCCGGCCGCGGCCGAATCTACAGCTGGGAGCGCGTGTGGCATCCGATACATCCCGCCCTCAAGGACGCGTGCCCGTATATCGTCGTGCTGGTCGAGTTGCCCGACGCCGACCACGTGAGAATGATCGGCAACCTGCTAGGCGATCCGATGCGCGATGTCGCTTTCGACGCCCCGGTCGAAGCTGTATTCGAGGATCACGACGAAGGCTTCGCGCTCGTTCAGTGGAAGCTCGCTGGGTAATCGAGTCGTGGATGTCGAGTGAAATAAATCGGGCGGCGAGGAGTTCCTCGCCGCCCGATCTCGTGGAGAGAGATTCCTAAAGCCTGTACTGCGATTTAGTCGCCGTCGTCGTCACCGCCGCGGCCGTACATGTTGCCCGGTCCGTAGTAACCGCCGCCGTTACCCCAGTTTCCCGGCCCGTAGTAGCCGCCCATGAACGGGAGGCCGTAGCCGCCGTTATTGTAGTATCCCTGGTTGCCCTGGTCGTCGCCGTCTCCGTAACGCCCGTAACCGTTCTGCGGCCAATAGCCGTTGTTTTGCCAGTTATTCCGCACCCATTGCCGCGCTCCCGGATTGCCTTGGAAATAGGGATGATTGCGCTGGAAGTTCATCCGTCGGCGCCGCATCATCGCGAAACGCCGCGCCTTGTACGGATGGTGCATCGCCCAATTGTGCGCCTTCCATCCGCCCTTCCATGGATGGGCGGACGCCGGAATCGCCATCGTCCCGAGAACCAGGAAAAACCCAAGCGCAGCTATAACTGGTGTAAACTTTCGCACTCGCATCGCAAGTGCCTCCTTTCGGGGACTTGCGGCTACCGATCGTCCGAAACTCGCGTCTGCCCCTTGTCCGGGCGAGGAGTTGCCGCAGGTCCCTTTAAAGTGCCATTTCACAACCTTCATTACGATGGCGAAAAAATTCGGTTACAGGTTTTCTGGATTTACGCCGTCGCATTCAGGAAAAAGATTGCAGGATGAATTTCGTTTTTTGTTCGATAGACCGGGAAATTTCCAAGCTATGAACCGCGCCGCTGCGCGCGCTCAGGAGTTTCGCACAGGAGGAAGACCCCGATGGCATTGGTGGAGTTCGAAGTCGAAGGCGAAATCGCCCTCGTTACGATAAACCGTCCCGAGGCGAAAAATGCGGTCAACCGCCCGACCGCCGAAGCGCTCGCGGCGGCTTTTCGCCGTTTCGACGCCGATGAGTCGCTCGCAGTAGCGATCCTGACCGGCGCGGGAGGCACTTTCTGCGCCGGCGCCGACCTGAAAGCGGTCGCGACCGGGCAGGGAAACCGCGTCACCGCCGACGGCGACGGGCCGCTCGGATGCACCCGGATGCTGCTCTCGAAACCTGTAATCGCGGCGGTCGAAGGCTACGCCGTCGCGGGAGGAATCGAACTCGCTCTATGGTGCGACTTGCGCGTCGCCGCGCGCGACGCCACTTTCGGCGTGTATTGCCGCCGCTTCGGCGTTCCGCTCGTGGACGGAGGCACGATTCGCCTGCCGCGCCTTATCGGGATGAGCCGCGCGCTCGACATGATCCTGACCGGGCGCGGCGTCTCGGGCGAAGAGGCGTTCGCGATGGGACTCGCCAACCGCGTCGTCGAGCCGGGCAAGGCGCTCGAAGCGGCAAAGGAACTCGCGCGGCAACTCACGGCCTTTCCGCAGCGATGCCTGCGCTCGGACCGGATGTCCGCGTACGAGGGATTTACGATGCCGCTCGCCGACGCGCTTTCCAACGAGTATCGCCACGGTATCGCGACGATCCAGTCGGGCGAGACGCGCGCGGGCGCCGAGCGATTCGCCTCCGGCGTCGGCCGCCACGGCAAATTCTAGCTGCACGCACCCTGCACGCGCGCCGTCAGCGAGCGGTTTGATTCACTCTTTCGGCAGCGGACCGGTCAGCGAAGCGCGCTGCGAGATCTCGATCCAGTTGCCGTCGGGATCGCGGATGAAGCAGATCCGCGCGACTTCGCCGAGCGTCATCGGCGGCGCGCCTTCCCACGCCCCCATCGACATGAACCGCTTGTATTCCGCATTGCAATCCCGCACCTGGACGGTCACGTATCGGATTCCCAGCGCGCGCATCGCCTCGATCGCGCCTGCGGCGTCTTTCGCGCTCGTCCGCTCGGCGCGCCGGGCGTCGGGATCGCGCTCGAAGGTGAAGATCGTCTTGCCAAGCCTGTATTTCCGCTCGCCGAGCCGCTCGCATCCGAGCACCTCGCCGTAAAACCGCTCGAATTCGCCCTCGTCGGTCACGCCGAGATGAATCGCGATCTGGTCAACGCCGTAATGGCCGGTCGGAACGAGATAAAGCTGGTTGCCGTCGGGATCGACGAGCTGAAAGGGCAAAGGCGTGCGGCGGTCGGCTATCATGATCTGCCGGTAGCCGCCGGGCATCCGCGCGGAAAGCGGTTCGCGTACGGGGTTTATCTTGAGCACCGAGCCCAAAACCCCGAAGCGCAAGTGCGGCATGCCTCCCACCACACGCCACTCATCATAACAGGAGA
>JAKAVX010000301.1 GCA_021827465.1 Deltaproteobacteria bacterium
CGATAGCCTCGTACACCTTGACGACCGGCGGCATCTTCCACGGCTCGGCCATGGCTTTCTATTGCGGAGCGCTCGCGATGGGGCAAGTCCGGCGATTTCCACGAATCATTCCGGCTTGACGATCAAACCGGGTGGAATCTAACATCACGAAGGTTCGGAGGCGCCGTCCGATGCTGAAACTTTTCGACTACAAGCCGTGACCGTTTGCGCGCAAAACGCGCGTCGCCCTTTTGGAAAAAGGGCTCCAATGGGAAACGACCTGGCTTGACCTGCCCAAGGGCGAGCACAAGAAGCCCGAGTACCTTGCGATAAATCCCGTAGGCAAGGTGCCGGCGCTTATCGACGACGGGATCGTCGTTCACGACTCGACGATAATCAACGAGTATCTCGAAGATCGATTCCCCAAGGCGGCGCCGCTTCTGCCGAAAGATCCCGCGATGAAGGCGCGGGCGCGCTCGCTCGAGGACTACGCGGACGCATACATGGTGCCGTCGCTGTACAAGATCCTGCGCGAGATGCGAAAGCCCGAAGGCGAACGTAATCAGGCGCAAATCAAGGAAGGCGAGCAGGAAGTGCTGAAACACTTCGCGTACCTCGACAAGGAACTGAAGGGGCGTCAGTTCTTCGCCGGGATGTTCAGCCTCGCGGATATTTCGTTTATCCCGCAGCTTTCGAACTATGAACGTGCGGGCTACAAAATCTCCGACGAGTTTCCCAACCTGAAGGCATGGTGGGAACGGATGAAGGGGCGCCCGAGCTACGCCGCGAGCATGCCCACCGATTGAGCGACATATTCCGCGAGTTGTGCAAGATTCTCCGCGAGGAGAAAACGCAAGATGGCAGGCGAACCGATCGGCAAGCTCGACCATATCGGAGTTGCGGTGAACAATCTCGCCGACGCGCGTGCGTTCTGGGAGACGACGATGGGCGCGCGGTTCATGTACGAATGGGAAAATCCCCAGGCGGGTTACAAGCTCGTCGAGCTTGATCTCGCCGGGCTCACCGTCGAACTGCTGGAGCCGCTCGGCGAGAATTCATTCCTGCGCAAATTTATCGAGAAGCACGGCGAAGGGATGCATCACATGACCTTCGCCCTGCCCGACGTGAAGGGCAAAGCGGCGGAACTGAAGGCGCGCGGCGTCCGCGTCGTGGACGAGCACGAATTCTCGCCTGCGTCCTACGAATGCTTCATCTCGCCGCGCTCGAGCCACGGCGTGCTGATCCAGCTCGGCTCCGGGTATCCGACGCTCGCAAACGCGGTCGAATGGACGAAGGCGCCGGGCAAGCTCTAGCAGGGGTTGAGAAACCGCGCGATGGCATTTTTCTCGGTTGACCGCGCTCAACCCCTGCGTAAAAGACGGCCGCCTTCCTTAATCTTCTCTCCCGCTTTTTCGCGGGGGAGATAAGAGAGGGGGAGCAGGCTGTGATTTTTCGACAGCCTGCTAGGCTGAATAGCCGCCGTCAACCGGGATTGCGAGTCCGGTCAGGAATTCGGATTCGTCGCTTGCGAGGAAAAGCGCGAGTTGCGCGGTGTCGAGCGCGCGCGCGAGCCGCCCCATCGGGATTTGCGCCGCCGCCGCCTTTTTCATCGCGTCGATCGAAACCGCGGCCCCTTTGGGCAGGAACCTCGGCAGCATCGGGGTGTCCGCCGCGACCGGGCAGATCGCGTTGACGCGAATCTTTCGCGCGGCAAGCTCGACCGCGAGCGACTTGGTGAGCGCGACGACGGCGCCCTTCGACGCGCAGTAGATGCTAAGGTTCGGGCGGCCCCTGAGCGCCGCCATCGAGGCCATGTTGATTATCGAGCCGCCCGCGCCTGGGTTGGATTTCTCGATCGCGGGCACGCCATACCTGCATCCGAAGAGCAGGCCCTTCAGGTTCACGTCCATGATATGGGCGTACTGATGCTCGGTTACTTCGCCAACCGGCGTCTGCTCCATCGCGACGCCGGCGTTGTTGAAAAGGATGTCGAGGCGGCCGAAGGTCTCCGTCGTTTCTTCAACCATCGCTTTAACTTGTTCGGGATGGCCGAGATCGGTGCGGATGAAGATCGCGCGTCCGCCGTGCGAGGCTATCTCCGAGGCGCTATCGCTTCCACCGGCCTCGTCGATGTCGGCGATGGCGACGGACGCGCCTTCGCGCGCGAACAGAATCGCCGCCTCGCGTCCGAAACCCGAACCCGCGCCGGTGATAAGTGCGACCTTGCCCTTGAGCCTGTCCATCGGCGAATCCCTCGTCCTTTCCAAAGGCGCGCGCGACAGCGAATTTGGCACGTTCGCGCGCCCGCTGCGGCGTCGATGCCAAGGTTTCACCGGGTGTGGCGTCGCGTCAAGCCGCAGGCGGCGCCTTAACAGGCGGGGATGTATCTGGCAGATTCTTTAAACGACCTTTTAGATGAAAGACCTCATCGTTCCGATTATTTCCGCCGCGATTGAACGGGCGCGCGCCGCCGGCAGGCTCAAATCCGTGCCGCCCGCCGAGATCGCTATCGAAGAGCCGAAGGATCCGTCGCACGGTGATGCGGCGACGAACGTCGCGCTGGTGATGGCGCGCGCCGAGGGAATGCCGCCGCGGAAAATCGCGGAGGCGATTCGCGAGTTTATCGAGACGGCGCCGGAGATTCGCGAAGTTTCGGTGGCCGGTCCGGGGTTCATCAATTTCCGGATGGCGCCGCTTTACTGGCATCGCGAGATGCGCCGGGCGACCGCGATGCGCGACGCGTACTTTCGGCCGCGCAAATGGAAAATTCGCGAGGGCGGCAACGATACCGTCCAGGTCGAGTTCCTGTCCGCGAATCCGACCGGGCCGCTCACCGTCGGGCACGGCCGAAACGCGGTGCTCGGCGCCACGATCGCGCGTCTTTACGAGGCGGCGGGCTTCGCCGTCACGCGCGAGTACTATTTCAACAACGGCGGCCGGCAGATGCGGCTGCTCGGCGAATCGGTCCGCGTGCGATACCTGCAGGAACTCGGACGCGAGGCGACGCTGCCCGAAGACGGCTACCAGGGCGAGTATATTCGCGAGATCGCGCGCGGGCTGGTCGAGCGGCACGGCGAAAGTCTGATTGATTCGGCGGAACTCGAACCGTTTCGCGCCGCCGCCGAGCAGGCGATTTTCGCCGATATCCGCAAGACCTGCGAGCGGCTCGGAATCCGCTTCGACGTGTACACCAACGAGCTCGATCTCGTGCGCGACGGCAAGGTTGCCGAGGTGCTCGCGGGGCTTCGCGAGCGCGGACTCGTCGCGGAATACGACGGCGCGGTGTGGCTTCGCGCCGAGCCGCTCGGCCTGCCCAAGGACCGCGCGCTGGTCCGCTCGGGGGCCGAACAGGAGCCTATCTACCGCACGCCGGATATCGCCTACCATATCGACAAGCTGCGGCGCGGCTTCGACCTGGTCGTGGATGTTTTCGGCGCGGACCATCTGTCCGAGCACGAGGATGTAATCGCCGCGGTGCGCGCGCTCGGCGGCGACACCTCGCGCATCCGGGCGATTATCTACCAGTTCGTGACGCTGACGCGCGGCGGCGAGAAGGTCAAAATGTCAACGCGCAAGGCGACCTACGTCACGCTGGAGGAGCTGATCGACGAGGTCGGCTCGGACGTTGCGCGCTTCTTCTTCCTCTTTCGCAAGCACAACAGCCATCTCGATTTCGACCTCGATCTTGCAAAGAAGCAGGCGCCCGAGAACCCGGTATTCTATGTTCAATACGCGCACGCGCGCCTTGCGAGCGTGTTTCGCGAGGCCGAAAAGGCCGGCCTTGCGCTTGCGGCCGACGACGCGGCGATCGATCTTTCGCTTCTCTCGGACGAGGACATCGAGCTTACCAAACGCGCGCTAAAGCTGGCCGATGTGGCCAGTGACGCGGCGCGCGAACTGGAGCCGCATCGGATTCCGTTCCATCTCCTCGAACTGGCCGGCGACTTCCATCGCTACTACAACAAACCAACGAACCGTATAATCGGTCCGGAGCGCGAGCTGAGTCTCGCGCGGCTTTACCTGGCGGGATTGCTCAGGAACGCAATCGCGGCGGGACTTGGACTGCTCGGGGTGAGTTCGCCGGAGCGGATGTGAGGTTTATCTCGTATGCGCTTTGAGATACGGGCGCCGGGGATGGTGCTGATACTGCTGGGGCTGGCGGGGCTGTCCGGCGTTGTGTTTGCGCTCGGTCTGGTGGCGGGATACGAGATGGCTCGGCAGACGGCGCCGCAGGGCGCGCAGGTCGCAAGCGTGTTTCCCGCGCCGAATTCGCCCGCGATCGAGCCCACCCCCATGGCCTCGCCCACGACGCAGGCGATGGCCGCGCCGTCGGCCTCGCCCGAGGCGCACGCGAGCGAGATTGCACCCGCGGTCTGGCCGACGCGGCGGCCGGCTGCGATGCCTTCCGTGGCGAGACATGAAGCTCCTCCCGTTCTTCCGGCAAGAACCGCTGCGCCTTCGCCGGCCGCAATTGCGACGCCGCAGGTTGCGCGCGAGACGACTGCGCATCCTGAAGCGCGAACGACGGCCGAAGCGGGTGCGACCTCGGAGGAGCGCCCTGCGCCGCCCGAGGGGGCGGCTTCAGCCGAACGCACCAAGCCGTACAACATCCAGATCGACAGA
>JAKAVX010000302.1 GCA_021827465.1 Deltaproteobacteria bacterium
ATCCCGTTTCAGTAATTTATCGAGCGAGGTTTTCGCGGCGGCCGGCGAGAATGACGCGAGCGCCTCTTGCACCGCCTGGGCTTGCGCCGGATCGGCGGTCGGCGCCTTGGCATAGGTCTCGATTAGCGTGCGCGCCTGCTCGGGATTGCCGCCCGCGACCGCGCCCAAGGTCTGGCCGAGCAGCTTTTCGGCTTCGGCGCGACGCAGTTTCTCGCGCGCCTTCGCCATCATCGCCTTTACCTCCGGATTGTCGACGCCCATGCTCTTGAACACCGCCATCGCGGTCTCGGCGTCTCCGCGTTCGACCAGCCTGTGGGCGCATTCGAGCGCATTGAGCGGTCCAATCTTCCCGATTGGCGAGGTCGCGAGATAGAGCCTGGTCGCGGCGACCATTTTTCCTTCAACCCGCGACTGGATCGACTCGTAGGCCTGGTAAACGTTGCTCGAAACAACCCTGCCGTGTCCCGAGCGCTCCGAAAGCAGGTCGGCCGGCATCGCGAAGACTGCGGACAGCCCGCTTACCACCGGTTCCTCGTCCTGGAAGGTGAATTCATGGCTGTCTTCCTGGAGCGTTGACAGGTTCAGCAGCCGGATTCGGTAGGTTCCGCTGAAGGTGGCCTGCTTGCTGCCGCGCACCGCCTTGAATGAGCCGGTCCGCACGCCGACGACGAGCACCCCGTCGAGCCTGTCGTCCGCCTCGCCCGCGACGAACCGCCTGACGCACGCGTCGACTCCGCCCGGCGGCACGATCGGCACCACGTCGATATTCGGGATCGAGCCGACCACCTGCTGTATCCGGTATTCGCCCTCTGGCGAGATCGGCCCGACCGAACCGACTCCGATCCGGATCTCGGCGGCAACCGCGGCCGACGACGCCGCAATCGCAAGCGCCGCCGCGGCAAGCATCGCAACCAACGCGTTCTTCATCGTCAAGAAACTCCGCGTTTCCCAGAACTCCGACTTACCCCATTGCGGCCGGCATCCGCCGGGCCCCGCAAAACGTCCCCATCCGGACCCCGGCGCCGGAACGCTTGAGTATCACGTCCGAAGGCTGCATTGTCTATCCGAGCAGGCGCGCCACGATGGCTGAGCGGTTCATCCACATCCTGCCCGAGCAGGTCGCAAGCCAGATCGCCGCAGGCGAAGTCGTTGAGCGTCCCGCCTCCGCGGTCAAGGAACTGGTCGAGAATTCGCTCGACGCTGGCTCGCGCTCGATTGCGGTTGAGATCGAACGCGGCGGCCTCGGCCTCATTTCGGTCGTTGACGACGGATGCGGGATGGGCCGCGAGGACGCGATCCTTTCCGTCAGGCGTCACGCGACTTCGAAGATTCGCGGCGCTTCCGACCTTATTGCGATCCGCACGCTCGGTTTTCGCGGCGAGGCGTTGGCCTCGATCGCAAGCGTGTCGCATCTCGCGCTCAAAACCCGCCGTCCCGCCGACGCAGGCGGTGTCGAGTTGTTGCTGCGCGGTGGCGATATGCAGGAAGAGCGGGCCTGTGCGATCGCGGCGGGCACCCGAATCGAGGCGCGCGACCTTTTCTTCAACACTCCCGCCCGGCTCAAGTTCATGAAGAGCGAGGCGGCGGAGAAGAGCGCGATTGCCGAAGTGATGCAGCGGCTTGCGCTCGCGAACCATTCGATATCGTTCAGGCTCGCCGCCGACGGGCGCGAGCTTTTGTCGCTGACCCGCGCGAGCAACCTGCTCGAAAGGATTCGGCAGGTGTTCGGGCCGAGGCTTGCCGCCGCGATGCTCCCGTTCGAGGCGTCGCGCCCGGGAATCAAGGTGAGCGGGTTTGCGATAACGAGTCAGGAATCGTTCGCGAGCGCGCGGATGATCTTCGCGTTTGTCAACGGGCGATGGGTTCGGGACAAGATGCTCGCGCGGGCGATCGCGCAGGCGTACGAGACGACGATCCCACGCGGCCGTCATCCTGCGGTCTTCCTGTTCGTCGAAATCCGCTACGACGACGTTGACGTGAACGTCCATCCGATGAAGACCGAGGTCCGCTTCCGAAATCCCGGCGCGGTGTTCGAGACGGTTTACCATGCGCTGCGTGACCGCCTTGCCGACCAGACCGTGCACGGCGAATCGCGGGTGACGTTGTCGTCCGCATCCCCGCTTGTGCCGTCAGCGCCTGCGCTTGAGCAGGGTACGTCCGCTGCGGCGCAGGAGCCGAGCGCGGTCGCGGCGCGGCCTGCGGATACAAACGTCGCCGAAGTCACGGCGTATCGGCCGGCGCGCGAGGGTCGCGTTGCCGCGGACGATCGCCCGCTTCGGCTGGTTGCGGATTCGCCGTCCGCCGCCGCGTCTTCGAGCCAGCGAGCGCTCAATCTCGGTTATGCGAACCGTCCGCAACCTGACTCGCCGCGCGACCGTGCGATTCCGATTTATTCCGAGCTCCGGATACTCGGTCAGGTGTTCGCGGGTTATATCGCGCTCGAAGACGAGGACGGGATACTGCTGGTCGATCAGCATGCGGCGCACGAGCGGGTGACGTTCGAGAAGCTTCGCTCAGAATTCAAAAACGGCGGAATTCAAGTGCAGGCGATGCTTGCTCCGGTTACCGTGGAACTCAACCCGGCCCGCGCCGCGGCGGTCCAGGCCTCGCTTTCGGAATTGCACGCTATAGGCTTCGACGTCGAACCGTTCGGTCCGGCAACTCTGGTGCTGAAGGGAGCGCCCGCGGTCTTCGCGGCCGAAGGCGGTGCGCGCCTGCTATCTGATATGATTGAGAGCATGGGCGAGAACGGGGTTCGTCCCGGACGCGACGGCGCGTTCGAGGATCTCCTCAAGCAGATGGCCTGCCATGGCTCGGTCAGGGTCGGCCGCGTGCTCGAGGAGCGCGAGATACGCGAACTGCTCGCCCAGCTCGATCGCACCGAGTTCAAGACCAACTGCCCGCACGGCCGCCCGGTCCATATCAGGTTCGCGCGCGGGCAGATCGAACGGATGTTCCGCCGGTGAAGGAATTTCTGGCGACGGCGGAGTCCGGCGCGGCGCGCGAGCGTCTGCACGCACAGACGCGAGTTCGCGTGGGATTCATCGTCGGTCCGACTGGCTCGGGAAAGACCACGCTTGCGCTCGACGTGGCGGAGCAGATCGGCGCTGAGATCGTGAACGCCGACTCGCGCCAGCTTTACCGCGGGATGGATATCGGGACAGCGAAGCCCTCGTCCGAAGAGCGCCGCCGCGTGCGTCATCATCTTATAGACGTCCGCTCGCCTGATGAGCCGGTCGACGTGGCCACGTTCGTCACGATGGCGCGCGAGGCGATAGCGGATATAGCCAGGCGCGGTATGCGAATCCTGGTTGTCGGTGGAAGCGGACTTTACCTGCGGGTGCTGCGCGGCGGTATTTTCAGCGGGCCGTCGGCTTCCCCGGGACTCCGGCGCGAACTCCAGGCGCTTGCGGCTGAGCGCGGAATCGGATTTCTCCACGACCGGCTCGGCGAGGTCGACGCCGCGGCGGCGTCGCGAATCCAGCGCAACGATCTTTACCGAATCACCCGCGCACTCGAGGTTTACCGGCTCACCGGAGTGCCAATAAGCGTCCATCAGCAGCGCCATCGCTTTGCCGCAGGCGAATACGAGACGCTGACCGTGGGGATCGAGAGTGACCGAAAGCGGCTCTACGAGGCTATCGATCGGCGCTTCGACGCGATGATCGCGGCGGGCTTGGTGGACGAGGTTCGCGCCCTGCTCGCGCACGGCTACAATCCCGATCGTCCTCCGCTCAGCACGATCGGCTACCGCGAGGCCGCCGTCTTTGTCCGCGGCGAGATCGAACTGGAAAAAGCCGTCGAGGCCGCCAAGCGCGAGAGCCGGCGGCTTGCCAAGCGCCAGCTCACCTGGTTCAGGAGCGAGCCGGAAATCGTGTGGGTCGAGGGCGAACAGGCGCGTGAGCGCGCGACGGCGGCGTTTGAAGAATTCTTCGCCGGCTCGAAGAGCGAAAGGAACTGAACCGAAATGGCCGCAAAAGTGCGAAATCATAAGGAACGCCGCGCCGATTCCATATCGCATCGGGACGCTACGGAATCGCCCGCTGCTCCGAGCGCTATCGAGCGGGTGCGGCTGGCGAGAAACGCGGCGCGTCCGCAGACGCTCGATTACGTCAATTACCTGTTCAAGGATTTTTTCGAGATTCACGGTGATCGGTGCTACGGCGACGACGGCGCGATCGTCGCGGGACTTGCGCATCTCGGCCGCACCCCGGTTGCGATCGTCGGCCAGCAGCGCGGCCGTTCGACGGCAGAGCGTATCAAGCGCAACTTCGGCAAACCGCATCCCGAGGGCTATCGCAAGGCGGCGCGGGTTTACGAACTGGCCGACCGCTTTGCTCTTCCGCTCATCACTTTTATAGATACGCAGGGCGCGGAGCCGGGCGTGGGAGCCGAGGAACGCGGCCAGGCCGAGGCGATAGCCCATAACCTCGAGGTGATGGCGCGGCTTACGGTCCCGGTCGTCGCGTGCGTGATAGGGGAGGGCGGCTCGGGCGGCGCGCTCGCGCTCGGAATCGGCAACGCGGTGCTGATCCAGGAGAACGCGTGCTACTCGGTTATCACGCCCGAGGGATGCGCCGCGATTCTGTGGCGCGAAGCGAC
>JAKAVX010000303.1 GCA_021827465.1 Deltaproteobacteria bacterium
GGCATCAGCGCGAGCGGCACCACGGTGACCAGCGCAGCGGAATGCCCCTTCACGAGCGCGATGTGCCAGGGCGGCGCGGGATGCACCGGCAGCGCGGGCAACTGGTCGATAGTGATAGAAGGCGCCGGCTCCGGTTCCTGGAACGGACTCACCACGACGATAACCGGCTATGCCAATTCGTGCTCCGTAACGGTCGCCAGCGCGGCATCGACGACGGTGAGCAAAGCGGTCGGGCGCTTTGCGCCGACGGACACGACAAACAACGCCAATTACCTGGTGTTCCAGGGCGGCTTCTCGGGGAACCTCGGTTACGGCGGGCAGGCCTTCATGGTGAGCACGGCCGCGCTAGTGCAGGCCATTACCTTCTCCGGCGTGAGGATCGAGGACGACACCGCGCTCGAATACCTGCCCAACCTGGTCGGGACGAATACCGGGTACTACGGTTCCGGAAATGTGTTTGCGAACGCCTCGGGTTTTACCTACCAGTCCAATCAGGGTGCGTATTCCGGTGCGACGCTCAGCGGTGCATCGCTTCAACTAGGCGGGGGCACCAACAGCGGCGGCGCACCGATAAACAGTCCGGCGCGTCCGCTGCTTGGCACTTGGTACAACGGACTTGGCATCCAGGGAACGGCAATCAACCAGGCGGGAATCTTCGGCTTGTTCAACGCGAACAAGACGCAGGTGCTGAACATCGAGGGCAACGGGACTGCTCAGACGTACAAGAACACGCTCGATGACGGAAATGGCGACGCGACCTTTGCGGGCACCGCGGCAATCAACGCCTCGCAGACCTCGTTCAGTGGCAGCTCGGGGACGGCGACCTGCGTCGAACCGATGACCGGCAGCGCGCTCAAGACCGTGAGCTGCTACCTGAACGGCTATGCCGAGACCGGCGCGGCGCAGACCTTCACTTTCCCGACGGCGTTCTCGACCACGCCGGTGCTGATGGAATCGGGCGGCTCGTGCGGGACGTACAACCCGAGCGCGTCCGCAACGGTGCTCACTCTGCCGGCGAACTCCTCGATGACGGCCGAAACCTGCAATGTAATCGCGGTGGGACAATGAGGCGCCAAACGCTCATCCTGGTAGCGTTGCTCGCGCTGTTCTGCATGGGTCAGAACTCGACGGGTAATATTCTTCCCGCGCCGACGCTGACGGTGGCAGCCTCGACCGCGCTGCAGGTAAGCAGCGCGGTCGTCTTCTGCGACGCTTTGGCAGGGCCGGTCACGATCACGCTTCCGCTGGCGTCGAGCGGGGCGCGCTTCTCGGTGATCAAGACGGACTCGAGCGCGAATGCGTGCACAGTCGCGACAACGGGAAGCGACACGTTCGTCGGAGGCGGCACGACCTCGGGGTTGGCGAGCCAAGGTGCGGTGCACAGCTACGCCGCGGACGGCACGTCGCTTTACGGGGTGTTCTGATGCGGCGAATCGCGGCGATCGCGTTGCTGTTGGGTTTGGCGGCGACCAGCGCGTTTGCGTCGAGGCCCACGCCCACGCCTGCACCCACCGCAAGCGTCAGCCCCACTCCGAGTTCCAGTCCGACGCCGAGCCCAACTCCGACAGCGACGCCGAAACCCTCTTATCGCGGGGCCCTGGGGACGACTTTCGAGTGAGGGGCGGCCTCGGTGGGAACGTTCGGATCGTGATCCGGCCGTTACTTGCTTGGCGATCATCCGGGGTTTGATACCTAGGTAAAAAAATACCAACCTTCCCTTACCTTTTCAGTAGAGGCTTCTTCACGCCCTATTTGCAATTGCGCCAGCGCGAGAGGTGAAGGTGATCCGGTCCGGAGGGGGATAGGCGATGGACTGTGACCCAAAACCCGAAAACTACGACAGCGATAAGTTGAGTGAAGGCGGTTCGGTGTGGTCCTTTGGGTAAGGAGGACGACGAGGATGCCGAGGCGGGGTCACACCGAAGAGCAGATTCTGCGGGCGCTGGGGCAAGCTGAGAGCGGCACCAAGGTCAGCGGGATTTGCCGCGAGCACGGGATCGGCGAGGCGACCTAGTACATCTGGACGAAGCGGTACGCGGGTCTGGGGCTGAGCGAGTTGCGCGAACTCAGGCAACTGCGCGAGGAGAACGCGAAGCTCAAGCGACTGGTAGCCGATCTATAGCTGGACCGGCACATGCTACAGGAGATCGTCCGAAAAAAGCTGTAAAGCCTCGCCATCGGCGCGAGTTGGGGCGCTGGGCACAAACCGCCTTCGAGGTGAGCGAGCGCAGGGTGGCTAGGCTGTTGCCGATCCAACTGGCAACGCTGCGTTATCGGTGCCGGCGGGACCCGCAGAGCGCGCTTAGGATGCGGCTGCGGGAACTGGCAGCGAGCCGGGTACGGTTCGGGTATCGGAGATTGACCGTGTTGCTGAGACGAGAAGGCTGGGCGGTGAACGCCAAGCGCATCTATCGGTTGTACGCCGAAGACGGACTGACGGTGCGCACCAAAGTGCGCCACAAGATCGCGCGGCGGCAACGGACGTCACTGCTGAGAGCCACGCGACCCAATCAGCGGTGGGCGATGGACTTTGTCAGCGAGCGGCTCTACGACGGGCGCTGGTTCCGGGTACTGACGGTGGTCGATCAGTTCACCCGGGAATGCTTGCTGCTTCTGGCCGACAGTTCGCTCACGGGTCATAAGGTGGTCTTGGCGCTGTCCCGGGTGATTGCCGAGCCCGGGGTCCTGGAGTCGATCACCACCGACAATGGAACCGGATTCGCACGCAAGGCGATGGACGCGTGGGCGTATCAATACTGGGTGCAACTCGACTTCATCCGGCCGGGCCGACCGGTGGAGAATGGCTATATCGAATCGTTCAACGGGCGGCCGCGCGATGAATGCTTGAACGTGCATGTGTCCTTCAAGCTGGCGGATGTGCGCGAGAAGCTCGAGTCATGGCGCGACGACTATAACCAGGTGCGCCCGCACAGCGCGTTGAATGACCGCAGTCCGCAAGCCTTCGCGCGCACCACTGCGCCGGCCAAGGGAGTGCCGGCTTGCTTAGTGCACGGCGCTCGGGCTTCGGATCCAAAACCCGGACAGCTTTCCGCCCCATCCTCGGCAACCGCGAAGGGCGGGGCCGAAAAGCTGGTAATCGATCACGCACCAGGAACCGACGCGTCGAGCGTTTTGCGAGAGGTTCTCCCTTGAGGTATGAGAGCCACAAAACTGCCGGACGATCCGGCCATAACCGATCGCACCGGGCCGAATCCTCAACTTGCGTCCGTCCCAGTTCTGCGGGGCGGTCAGGTATCGCAAGCGTCTGTCGTTCAGCGAGGTGGCGCAGTGGGCTCGGTTACGTCTGGTTGTTAGCTAGACTCGTCAATCCGATATCAGTCTCCCTACAACGCACCCTGCCGTCCGGCCTAATGCGGAGCTGGAAGAAACCCAATGACGGAATCTGCCAAATAATGAGCAGCGCCGTTATCGGCCGGAGAGGCCCAAGAAGATCGAGAGCCCGATCAACTGACGACCCTGATCAGTCGAGCCGCCGGGGAGCTGCAAATTCACCTTTTGCCGAGAATCTCCTGGCAGTTCCAAGGCGAAAGGATCATGCGGGTACCATAGCAAGAGCGCAAGATCGGACTGAAACCCCGGCACGCCTCGCTCACGGCTTAGCTGGCGTGTTCAAGACCCTGAACTATACGGTTCTCGCGTCAGTCCCTATTTCGTCTTGACTGTGGTCTTGCGGATTCGAACGGATCGGCGACCCGCCGGACCTAGGTGCGGACGCTCGGGTTCCAGAGCTGATGATGAGTGCCTCCGGAATTTTTTCGACAAAAACCTCTGGATCCAAGCCCGTCAGTTCGCGCCAGAACTGACCGTCGCCGGCCAACTCCAGCGCGCCTTTAACACTGGACCACAGCAGAGCGGTGCCGATGGTGGGACCAAACGGATCGGCAATTAGCCCGGCCTCGCATGCTTCCCGCATCGTGGTTTGAACCGTTCCGAAGATTTCGCGGCGTAGTTCCGTCATCCGCTCGAACTTACGGATGTCCGAGGCGCGGCGGAGCCGTTTGCGAATCTGAGCGATGTTGGCTGAGGAGAGAAGAAATGAATAACGCGCGTCGCGAAAGTGGGCAATGTATTCGCGCATGAGCGCCCGCAGCTCTTCCAGCGTGTCCAAGCCGCGCGCTTTCGCTTCGCGGAACCGCTCGATCAGCCGTTCTCCGCTTTCGACCGCGAGGTTCAGATAGACCGCGTCGCGCGATGAAAAGTGCAGGTAGAGAGTTCCAACCGCGACCTTCGCTTCCTTTGCGATCATCTCCATGGTGGCCTCTTTGAGACCCCATCGGGAGAACACGTGAGTCGCAGCGCTCAAGATTCGTTTGGCGCGCGCGTCTCGTTCTCGTCTGCGGCGCTCGCGAACTCGCGAAGAGAGTGTCATACTCACTTTCAACCTCGCTCGGATTCTACTCCGGTTTCGGGTCTTGTCGCTCCTGATTTTTAGTCGCTCCTTGACGCAATGGTGCTCTCAACCCAAGGCGCCAAGTTTTTGCGGTAACGATCGTATCCGTCACCCGCGACGTACAGTTCCATGATTCCGTAGCCCACCATCCCACCAAGTTCATCGCGCATTAGCTGATCGCTGGC
>JAKAVX010000304.1 GCA_021827465.1 Deltaproteobacteria bacterium
GGCGACGCTGCTTTCAGATTGCTCTGTGCTGATAACGGGGGGACTCAACAGCAAGGGTGCCCTGAATGCGGCGGAACTCTACATTCCCGGGGTCGTGACCAAGGGAAAAGCGGCGCCCGGAAAATTCGACGCGGTGGGTCCGATGAACTCTGCGCGCTACCTGCATACCGCAACCATGCTGTCCGACGGCACCGTCATGATCGCGGGTGGCGAAAGCGGCAGTTCGACCGTGCTTGACAGCGGCGAGATCTACGATCCGTTCCTGCAGGACTTCACCCCCGCGGCGGGGCCGATGCTGAGTGCGCGTTACGGCCAAGCCGCCGTCGCGCTGAACAGCGGCTTTGTACTACTGAACGGAGGCGAGAATTCCACCTTCGCGGTAACGGCAAGCTCCGAATTGTACGACCCGCCGACGGGCCCGCACCCGGGCGGTGCGACGGTGATACCGTCGCCGGAAGCAAAGCACGGTCGTGCCGGCAGGACGGTCAAGGCGGGTGCGGTCTGGATCAGCAACCTGAGCAGTCTCTTCGAAACCATCACTGACGCCACGCTGGCGGTCAGCGATCCGTCAGTGTTCTCCTCAATAACGATGACCCTCGTCGACGGCCGCGACCGCGACCGGACGGAGTTCAAATCACCGGGCGCGGCGACTCAGTTGGTCTTCGACCCGCCGATCGAACTCGCGCCCGGCGCCGCGGTCGAGCTGCAATTCAAGGGTCGCCTCGCACCGCGGGTGCGCGGGCAGGTTTCGTCGCAGACAATTACCGGGTTGAGCCTCACAAACTCGCTCGGCATCGCGGCATCTTCGGGCTTGCCGGCGATCCTCGGCACCGTGACGGAGAAGTAGCTCAGCGTCGCACGGCGGTTCACACGAACGATGAGCACGGCGCCGTGTCTCTTGGCTGCGTCCACGGCTATCAAGGTTGCGTTTACAGGCGTAGCGTGAGTCCGGGTCATAGTTGGCGATACCCCCGAGTGTTTTGGCCTGCACCTCAACCATCGCAGGAGCCTCAATCCCCGGCCATGACCGCTTCCCCACGTGCTACGGACCGGCGTTTACCAGCCGCGCGCTTGAATATGAGCCCTTCTAGCGCCGCGCGCACGCCGCCCAGCGAGGTGTCGACCACGGTAGCTAGGCATTCGTGGATGAAGTCGTCAACGATACGCAGGACACGAAAGCGGCGTCTGTCGCTGATCCTGTCAGATACGAAGTCAACTGACCAGCATTGATCAAGCGCACATGGCAGTTTCATCGGCGCCCAGGTCTCTCATTATCTGGAGCGCCGCTTCCTGATATACCAGGACACTACCACCGGGAAGGCCGAAGGCGAATTCCTGGCACGGGCGTATACGAACAAGTACGCGCACGAGATCGCCGACCGCATCCTGCGATGCGGCGATGCGGCTATGCTGGCGACAGGGACCAGGGCCACTCACGAGGTCATCGGGTGTTACAAGAATGCGGTCAACAACCTGGTAGCTTTTACGGTTGCTGTGCAAGAAAAGGAAACCGGTTTTTTACAGCGTGTTGAGGACGCCCCCCTGCCTCGTGGGCATTTCTCGTTTCTCAACACCCTGATGGGCTACTTCTCGGTAAACCGCCAGCTACCCGGCCGGTCGCCGCTCACCTTCCAATGCGGAACGACGATATTCGGGTCGTTGGTAATTTCGAATACCGTCCTTACCGGAAGACCGATTCCCACCTCGTCCTCGCTATTCAGCACGACTCCTTTGACCCTAACCGGCAAGCCCTTGATATCCAGGCAGTCATCGAGATCGATCAAGCCAATGATATACGGCACCGCGGCCGTGAAAGCCGCCAGGATGGGCTGCGTCACGACCGCGTAGCCATGAATAATCCCCGTGCCGCGCGTTTCGAACCAATCAAGTTTCATCGAAGTGCAATTGCTGCACGCGGGCAGGGGCGGAAACCACTTGTGGCCGCATTCGGCGCATTGACGGACCAGGTACTTATGCTGGCGCGCCCCAGCCCACCACTCGGCCGTATCCGGGTCCGGCACGATTATAAGCTTGCTATAGTCAATTCGCGATGACGAACGATCTTTGCTCGTCCGTTGTGCCGATTCTATTTCCAAGTCGCGCCCAATCTCAGAGCTCATGACCATATGCCTCGCAGAAGCAGGGCGGAAGTATACATTTCTTCAGTGGCATCTGCCGGAGAACCGAGCTGAGCGCCGGGAACGCCGCCCTCGCCCATCGAGACGGCAATCCGCGCCTTCCTGACCTGACGGCATCCCCGCTTGCGGTCGTACGAGTGTTTGCCCTCAGCCCATCCAGGGCAAGCGTCGTCCGCGCGATGGCGGAGCTGGCGCGCGTTTTCAATCACCATCGCGACGCCGTGCGTATAGCCCTCCGAAAGATGCCCGCCGGACAGGTTGGCCGGCAGCTCGCGATCGATCTGCAAACGTCCTCCTTTGACGAAATCCGGCGCTTCGTGTTTTCCGCAGAAGCCGTAGTATTCGAGCAGCAGCAGCGCCGTCCAGGTAAAGGCGTCGTAGGCGGAGACCAGGTCCACGTCCTTGGGGCTGACGCCTGCCATTGCGAACAGGCGATTGCCTGGAGTTTGAAGGTTGCTGCGTGCGAGCCCGCCCATGATAAAAACGGGCGGCTGGCGCAAATCGTAGGCGCGCTCGCGCGAGGTGACAATAATGGCCGCCGCGACGTCGGTCTCCAGGCAGCAGTCGAGCAAGCGGAAAGGTTTGACGATCCAGCGCGAGCGCTGATGCTCCTCGATGGTCAGCGGCTTGCGGAACCACGCCTTCGGATTGAGGCTCGCCAGATACCGATGGGCAACGGCAACTTCGGCGAACGCCTCGGTTGTCGCGCCGCTGTCGCGGAGATAACGCATCGCAAGCGGCGCGAAATACTGCGCCGGCGAGGTTGCTCCCCAGTGCATCGCGAACTGGTCGTATCCCCGCGCCTGCAACGCCGGAGCAGGACCTTCGGGTGCCTGGCCGCCCATGCGCACGCCCGAGCGCCCGTTCATCGAGCGGAATATCACCATCACCTTGCAGTAGCCCGCCTCGATGAGCCCTATCGCCTTGCCGACCAGTGCTTCCGTACTGGTGCCGCCGCCCAGAATTTCATGTGAGTAGTTCAGGCGAATACCCAGTGCGGCCGCGACCGAGTCGGAGCTGCACGAATCCGAAAACTGGTAGCTGGTCATGCCGTCGATGTCGCGCGGTTTCAAACCGGCGTCGTCCATCGCCTTTTTGACTGCCTCGCACGCCATCGAAAGCGTAGTGCGCCCCGACGGGCGCATATGCGGCGTTTCGCCCACCCCGACTATGCAGTACTTTTCGCTGATCGAACCCATTACTCCTCCCCAAAGCGCTCGAAGCGCTCACATCATATTGACAGGGTCGATATCGACCCCGAGATGAACGCCGTTGCGCTGCGCTCTCGCGGCGATTCCCTCGCGCATGGCGGCGATCGCAGCCTCGATTGGTGCGCGGCGTGCCGACTTCACGAGCACCTGCCATCGATAGCGCCCCCTCAGGCGCTCGATCGGAGCCGGTGCCGGTCCGAGAACCGAGAGGCTTTCGCCACCGGCGGCCCGCAGCATGCTTGCCGCTCGCGCCGCCAGTTCGGCGGCTGCCGCGCTATCGTCGCCTCCAACGCGAACCAGAGCGAGCCGGACGTAGGGCGGATAACCGAGCTCGCGGCGAAGCGCCAGTTCGCGCCGTATAAACCGGGCAAAGTCCTGGTCGCGAGCGGCGCGCACGCTGTAGTGGCCGGGCGCATAGGTCTGAATGAGCACCCGGCCCGGCAGGTCGCCGCGTCCGGCTCGCCCCGCGACCTGAGTCAGAAGCTGGAAAGTGCGTTCCGCCGCGCGAAAGTCGGGAAGGTTGAGCGTCAAGTCGGCCAAAACGACCCCCACCAGCGTCACGTTGGGGAAATCGAACCCCTTGGTCACCATCTGGGTGCCGACCAGTATGTCGATCTCGCCGCGCCTGAGCGCCGCCAAAATCCGGCCTCGCGCTCCCTTGCGGCCGCTCGTATCCGAGTCCATCCGCTCGATTCGTGCCGCCGGCAAAAGTTCGCCGAGCAGACGGGCGAGTTGTTCGGTCCCGAAACCCTGGCCGCCGAGCCCATAGCCGGAGCATCCGGGGCAATCGTCGGGAGCGCGGTCGCGATGGTTGCAGTAATGGCAGCGAAGCGATCGGTCGCGTAAATGGAACGTCATGCTCACGCTGCAGTTGGGACACGTGAGAACGGTGCCGCAGAGATGACACTGGAGAAAGCTATAAAAGCCGCGCCGGTTAAGGAAAAGAATGCTTTGCTCTCCGCGAGCCACAGTTTCGCGCAGTGCGCTCACCAGCTCGGATGAAAGCGGAGCCGACGACGGCGCCTGCTCTGCCGCGCGATGCGCCGCGATCGAATCGGGGGACGTTGCCGCTCCCGCGCGCGCACCGCTTGTTGCGCCGGCCGCTCGCGCACCCGCTCCGCCATCGCGCGCGCGCGCGCGCAAGTCTACCAGCTCGACGCGTGCCATCGGTCGCTCACCGATACGGCTGCTCAGCCGTAGCATGCGATAACGTCCGCCTTTGGCGTT
>JAKAVX010000305.1 GCA_021827465.1 Deltaproteobacteria bacterium
GAGTGCGACCGCGAGCCCGATATTCACCTCGGCCGGAATCACGATCGCGTCGCCTTCGAGCCGCGCGTTCATCCGCGGGTGCCTGAGTAGGGCGCGCGCGACCGCCTGGATCAGAAGGTCGGTGTATGTGAAATCGAATTCGCGCTTGAGCCGTTCGCGAAGCTCGGTCGCGGCGGTGACGTCGGCTTCGGTCGTGATCGTGAGCTGCGCCGAATCGCGGAGACTCTGATGCATCCGCTCGGCGATCGTCCTGCGCATCGCGCGAAACGGAATCGTCTGCGCCCGCTGCGCTTGCGCCGGCGTTCGCTTCGGCGACGGCGCGGCGGCCGATGCCGCGTCTGCTTTTGCGGATGCGGCCGGGCCGGAAGCGGGCTCGTGTGCGGCGCGTTCAACGTCCTCGCGCGTGATACGTCCGCCCGGTCCGGTTCCCGCGACGTTATCCAGGTTGACGCCGAGTTCGGCGGCGAGTTTTTTCGCGACCGGGCTTGCCGCGCGCCGGCCGCCCGACGAAGGCGCGACCGGCGCGGCCTCGGCGCGAGGATGCTGACTGCCGGTTGCGTGCGCGGACGCGGCAGGCGCAGCGCCGACAGAGCCTCGGCCATCGCCGTAGCGCGCTTTCAGTTGCGCCAGATCTTCGCCCGGTTCCGCGATTATCGCAACGGTTACGCCGCAATCGACGGTCGCGCCTTGCTCGAACAGCGCGAGCGCGAAGATTCCGCTCGCGGGCGCTTCGACTTCCTGGAGAACCTTTTCGGTCTCCACTTCGTAAAGCGCTTCGCCCTCTCGGACCGGGTCGCCGGGCGCTTTGAAAAAGCGTTGGATAGTCCCGTCATGCATCGTGAGCCCGAACTTGGGCATTATCACTTCAACAGCCATCGAAACTTACTCGCCAGTGTGTGTCAGGTCTCGTGTCGCTGAAAGCGGGTGCGCTGATCGCGCGCGCCGTCTCGCCATTTCCGTTTCCGACTCCTTCTGTCCCCTCTCCCATTTTTTGACATGGGAGAGGGCGAGCCGCGTAGCGGCGAGGGATGAGGGCGCAGATGATGGTGCGGCTGCGACGAGCAGCTGGGCGACCTAACCCCTGACCCCTTCCCTGAAGGGAAGGGGAACCAGGCGTCAATTCCCGCTGTCGTGCGGCGCTTCCCTTCACGTATCGCGCGGACGATCCTCAGCTTCCCAGCACCGCGCGGATTCCCGCCTCGATTTGCACCTCGTCGGGCACCACCGCCTTCTCGAGGGGCGGGCTGAACGGAATCGGCACGTCGGGCGCGGCGACGCGTTTGATCGGCGCGTCAAGCGAGTCGAATGCCTTCTCCGCGATGAGCGCCGCGATATCGGCAGCCGCGCCGCCACGCAGATGGCCTTCGTCGGCTATCACCACGTGATTGGTCTTGGCGACCGAAGTCAGGATCGCTTCCTCGTCGAGCGGGATGAGCGTGCGCGGATCGAGCACCTCGGCCGAGATGCCTTCCTTGGCGAGCTTGGAGGCCACCTTGAGCGCCCTCGGCACCATCGAGCCGACCGCAATCACGGTCACGTGCTCGCCCTCGCGCTTGATAGCGGCCTTGCCGAGCGGAACAAGATGGTCGCCGTCGGGGACCTCTTCCTTGAGCCGGCCGAGACCGCCATGCTCGAAGACGATCACGGGATTGTTGTCGCGGATAGCGCTCTTCAACAGGCCTTTCATGTCGGAGGGGCCGGACGGCACCACCAGCTTGAGTCCCGGCACGCTCAGGAACTGCGCGTAAACGGTCTCGGAATGCTGCGCCGCTGCGCCGCCCATCGCTCCGTTCACGCACCGGAAGGTTATCGGCATGCTCGCCTGGCCGCCCGACATGTAGCGGAGCTTGGCGGCCTGGTTACAGACCTGGTCGAAGGCGCAATAGAAGAAGCTTGCGAACTCGACCTCGCATATCGGCCGCGTCCCGGCCATCGCGGCTCCCACCGCCGCGCCGACGAAGCCGGCCTCCGCGATGGGAGTGTTGCGCACGCGCACGGCGCCGAATTTATCGATCAGCCCGCGGGTTGCGCCGAAAGCGCCGAGCACCACGTCCTCGCCCATCACGAAGGTGAGCGGGTCGCGCTCCATTTCCTCGAAAAGGGCCTCGTTTATCGCCTGGATGAAATTCAGCTCTGCCATCTGGTTGGTCCTCCGATCAGGCGAACACGTCGGTTTCGGCTTCCGATACGTCGGGAAGCGCACTTTCACGGGCGAACTTGACCGCCTCGTCGAGTTCCTTGCGGGTCTCCTCGTCGATTCGTTCGAGTTCCTCTTTGTTTATCTTGCCGCCGCCCTGGAGCAGGAATTGCTGGAAGCGGACGATTGGGCACTTGCGTTTCCATTCGTCGATCTCCGCCAGCGTGCGATAGCCCTCGGCGCCGATGAACGCCTGCTCGCCGACGACGTGTCCTTCCCATCTGTAGGTCTTGCACTCGAGCAGCGTGGGTCCTTCGCCGGCGCGGGCGCGGGCGACCGCCTCGCTTGCGAAACGATAGACCTCGAAGACGTCATTGCCGTCCACGATAATGCCCGGGATGTCGTAGGCCTTGGCGCGCACCGCGATGTCGCGCACCGAGGTCACCGTCTGCATCGGGGTGAACTCGCCGAAGCCGTTGTTCTCGCACACGAAGATGACCGGCAGCTTCCAGACCGCGGCCAGGTTGAGCGATTCGTGAAAAGTCCCCTCGTTGGACGCGCCATCGCCGAAGAAGCACGCGGTCACGTCGTCGCGTCCGGCGATCACTGCGGCGAGCGCTGACCCTGCCGCGATCGGAAGTCCCGCGCCGACGATTCCGTTCGCGCCGAGGATGCCGAGCGAATAATCGACGATATGCATCGAGCCGCCCTTGCCCTTGCAGTACCCGGTGCGCCGCCCGTAAATCTCGGCCATCATCTGCGCGAGCTTTCCGCCCTTGGCGATCAGATGGCCGTGGCCGCGATGGTTGGACGTGATCCGATCCGTCGTGCGCAGTGCGGCGCATACGCCGGTTGCGCTTGCCTCCTCGCCAATCGAGACATGGACGAAGCCCGGTATCTCGCTCGCCAGCGCCAGGTCGCGGACCTTGGTCTCGAATTGCCTGATTCTCTGCATCGAACGATACATCTCGAGCAGTTTGTCCTTGCCGACATCCATCGCGGATATGCCTCCAGAAGTCTTGGGGCGCACTTGGCGGCGAGCGTACTCCCCAGCGAGCGAAAGGTATTCCGAAGCGCGGTGTACGGTCAAACGCGAACCGCGCGGCGCAGCCCTGATGCGAGGCTCTTGTTTTGCCGCCCGACGGGGGTACTAGATGAAGCCCGCGATGGCCGCGAACGTCAAAAGGGAACGATTTGCCCGGCGCGCGCGTCCCAAGGCTGTCACCGGGCGCACCGTGGGCGCGATTCTTCGGGTGCTTGGCCGCGAGGCTCCGCGATGGAACGCGCCGATTGTCGCCTTGATGGCGGCCGAGAAGGACGATCCCTTCCGTACGCTTATCGGATGTATCCTGAGCCTCAGGACCAAGGATGAAGTAACGGCGGTTGCGGCGCCCCGGCTGTTCAAGCGCGCCGGCACGCCCGAGGCGATGCTCGCGCTTTCGCTCGATGAGATTTCGCGGCTCATCTATCCGGTGGGCTTTTACCGCACCAAGGGGCGGGTGATTCACGGCATATGCCGAGACCTTATCGAAAAATTCGGCGGGCGGGTGCCGGACAAAATCGAGCAACTGCTCGAACTCGGCGGCGTCGGACGCAAGACCGCAAACCTGGTCGTGACGCAGGCGTTCCGCAAGCCCGGCATCTGCGTCGATACGCACGTCCATCGGATTTCCAACCGATGGGGACTCGTCAGCACGCGCACGCCGGACCAGACCGAGATGGCGCTGCGCGGGGTTCTGCCGCGCCGTCATTGGATAGACTACAACACGATCCTGGTCGCCTTCGGGCAGACGCTATGCCAGCCGGTCTCGCCGTGGTGCTCGCGATGCCCGATCGAGGCGCGATGCCCGAAGATTGGCGTCAAGCGCTCGCGCTAGCATTGGCGGCTGCGTCGACCAACAAGGAGTTACCGCGATGACCAAGCAGATTGGATTCATCGGATTGGGAGCGATGGGGCTCCCGATGGCCTCGAACCTTATCAAGGCGGGGTACAGCCTTAAGGTTTACAACCGCACTCCGTCCAAGGCCGATCCTCTCGTCCAGGCCGGCGCGGAACTGGTCTCCAACTCCGCGCAGACCGCTGCGCCGGGCGGAATCGTGGTCTCGATGCTGTCGGACGACGCGGCATTGGAAAGCGTCGTGGTCGGCGTGGATACGATAGCCGATCGCCTTGCGCCCGACGGAATTCATGTCTCGATGAGCTCGGTTGCGCCCGCCACTGCGCGCCGGCTCGCCGATTATCACGCGGCTCGCCGCACCGCCTACGTCGGCGCGCCGGTCTTCGGCCGTCCCGACGCCGCCGCCGCGCGCAAGCTCTGGGTATGCGTTTCCGGCCCGGAGCGCGAAAAGGTGCGCCCCGTGATCGACGCGATGGCGCAGGGCGTGTTCGATCTCGGCGACGACCCCGGCGCGGCCCACGC
>JAKAVX010000306.1 GCA_021827465.1 Deltaproteobacteria bacterium
CGACGACCTGCTGATTACGAATCAGCTGCTCTACCGACTGAGCTAGGGTGGCCCCTTGTCACGCGCTGCCGCGTCAGGCCCTGACCGGCCGAGTGCCTTCGGCAAACGCCTCAGCGACGACGACATCGGAAATCGTCCGGATATCGCCCGCAAGCGTTGCGGCAACCATGAACCTTATCCGAGCCGCGCGGAACTGAAAAGTGGCGCCGCTCCGAAAGCATCCGCCCGTTCGCGCGATTCCGTCATCCCGTGAGCCCGCCGATTCGTGATCCTTCTGTGCGCCATTTCCCGACGCATAGGCAGTTTCTTCCGGGGCCGGTTCGAGGCGTCGGGCAGCCCCGCTTGCGCTGTGATCTCAGCGGGCGTAACTACAGCAAAGGAAGGCCGCTCACGCTATCGATATCGTCCGTGCGCCATCGTACGGCGGTTGCTGTCCTTGCCTGCGGCGGCAGGCGTTTGCCTGAACCCTGCGCGCGACGCAAGCTCAGGACAGCGGGGTAATGCCGCTATGATGACACTGGGTTTATCTGGCATCGGCTACGACCCGTCTGCTCAGGACGATGACAGCCACCGTCCGGAGGATCCTGCGGTTGTCGACGCGATCGTGTCCGGGGCCCGGCGATTGTGCGCCAACCGCGTACTCGGAATCGGCGCCGAGACGCTCTGCCACTTCGATGCGCTGGCGCAGTCGGGTTTCGAAACATTGGTGCTCGACTCGAACCAAACCAGGCTCGCGCGGCTCGGGGAGGAACGCCGCTTCGATGCGGTGTGCGCGAGCGTGCGCGCGCTTCCGTTTCATTCGAACTCGATTGACTGCGTGATTGTCCACGACATCTCAGGCGAAGCCGAGGATCTCGACGCGATTTTTCGCGAGATCAGGCGGGTGGTGAGATTCGGAGCGGTGATCGAGGCGGTTACGCGCGAAAACTTCCAGGGTCTCTGGCATCGTCATTACTTTCCCGAAATCGATTCTCTGCTGACGCTCTCGTACCCGGCCTTGGGCACGATCGCAACCGCCGCGCTCCGTGGCGGTTTCATCCGCTGCATGTCAGAAGCGGTTCTTCGCACGAGCGCCCGGCGGTCCGCGTTCGAGGCTGCGCGCAACCGGCCGGAATTGCTTTTCGACGAGCGCTTTCGCTCGGCGATTCCCGCGTTTGCGGCGATTGATGAGCGCGCGATCAACGCCGGGCTGCAGACGCTTCGATGCGATCTTGATTCCGGCCGTTTCAACCAGGTTCGCGAGGGCTTCGATTCTCTCCACGCTGTCAGGGGCGATTGTTTCGTCGTGACCGCGTGCGCCGATTAGCCGCCACGCGAGCGCGTGAAACGTGCAGCATCTGTGTCAGGGCGCGAAGCGCTCTCGCGTCCAGTGGCACACGAGCTTCATCAGGCGCGGCCGCGGATCGCCGAGGTGGGCCTTCGTGCCGCCGGCGCGCGTGAAGTGATCGGCGCCCTCGATGAAGGCGATTTGCTTGTCGCGCGCGCCCGAAGCTTCGTACTGGGCGCGCACGTCGGAAGTGAAAATGTCCTGGTCGGCGTTTGCGCCCACGACCAGTGTCGGCACCGTCACCTTCGGCAGGTTCGATTCCGTCCGCGCGTAGGAGGAAAGCCCCGATCAGGTCGAGAGCCACGCGTCGGGCGTGGCTATCCGGCCAAGGCCGAAGACGTGATAGTTCGCAAGGTCGGGACGCGACGAGATTATCGAGCCGATCGCGCGCTCGGACGCCTCCAGCGACAGATCGAGGTAATTCGGGTTTGCCTGCGTCCGGTAGATGACCATCATGTGCGGCGCTGTCGCCCGCCGCTCCATGAAATGGCGATAGTCCGCGGACGCCGACTTGAAGCCGTCCGAGCGCATCGCTGTGCGCGCGTTTCCGGCCTCTGCTATATGCCGTCTCGCGATCGCGTCGATTCGCGCGACGCGGGCGCGCTGCGCCGCGCGGTAGCGCGAGATAAAGTCGGCGGAGTAGCGGCTCGGCTCGGGCGGCGTCAGAAAGCCGTTGCGTTCGTCATACATGTCGAGTTCGGGATCGCTCGCGAGCGGGTCCGATTCGTCCACTACCGCGGCGTCCAGCGAGCCCATCAGGACGACGCCCTGTCCCGGATGCGCCGCGAGCAGGATAAAGCCGTCGGCAGTGGGCAGATCGAAGCGGTTGAGATCGGGCGGGCCGCCGCCCGGCGGCGACGTAACACGTTCGCCTGTGGGGGTGCGCGCCTGGGCGTCGTAATACGCGAACAGCGAACCTCCGCCCGAGTTGCCAAGCATCACGATCCGCTCGAATCCTTCTTCCTCGCGCAGGAATCGAATCCCGGCCGCGACGTCGAGCAGCAGGTTCTCGTGCAGCATCGTTGCGTCGTTGTTCAGATAGCGGGTGTTGAGCGCAAACGCCGCGAATCCGGCTTCGACCCAGCAGGGAATCGAGTAATGATGACTGAAGTCGACCCGCGGATGAGCCATCATCACACAGGTTTTCGGATTCCCGCTGGGCGGGAGCCAGAGAAATCCCCGCGATTTCGCCATGTCGGCGGAGTACAGCTGGACGACCTTCAGGCGGACGCTCGGATCGATATCGCCGAAGTCGACCGGGAAGCGCATCCGGTAGTCATCAGGCGCCTTGGGCATCGGTGTCCTCGCGTGCCGCGTCCGGGAGTTCCTTGAAGGAGAACGAAAAGCGCCCGGATCGTCGGGAAAGTGATCGGACCTGTAGCACAGATCGGGTGCGATCTCTCAAACGGGAAAGAGGATCGCCGCGCTATCGGCCGGGATGGGTTTCGCGGCACAAACGGGAATCATGTGCGCGCTCACAAGATAACGTCGCGGAGTGCGGAATGAATGATCGATGGATGCGGGCGGCTGACGGAGTGGCGCAAGCGTCGTTCAGTTGCGCGAGCGCGCCCACGCCTGGAGTTCCTTGATCTTCGTGTATCCGCCGCCGCCCTCGACGATCCCTTCCTTGCGCGCGTCGTGGATACAGTCCACCGGGCACAGCGGCACGCAGAAGCCGCAATCGATACACTCCTCGACGACGATCGCGAGCCGTCCGAGGAAATCGCCCTCGACGCGATAGATGGCGTCAACCTTGCCCGGGCAGGCGTGCTCGCACGCGCCGCATCCGATACAGGTTTCGTCGATATAGAAATGCCCCGTTCGCGCTGCCACGGCTGGGGGCCTTCAACGCTCGCCGAAAACCGTCGCGATCTGCGCCGAGGCGTTCACGAACTCCTGCAGGCTCTGGTTGTAGCGGAAGTACATGTCGCGGCGCATCGTGTCGTCCGAGCGCACCGCGATCGGCTCGCCCATATGGCTCAAGTAATTGAGCGTATGGGTGAGATCTGGCCGTCCGCCCCCGCGCGCGATATTTTCGATCATCTCGCGCCACGTGCCCATCGAGGCTTCGAGAACGAAGTCGGCCCGCGGCGCATCCTCGGTGCCGGCCTCGCGAACGTCAACCGCCTCGAACTCCTCGAACGTCACCTGAACAGTGAAGGGCCGGCCGCCGGCTCCGCCGTCGCTTATCGTGAACGCCGCGACGCAATCGATGTAGCCGAGATGCTCGTGCAGGGCGCGATTCTGATTCATCAGATCGGCGAGCCGTCGGAACCATTCGAGCGACGGAAACGGGATCGCCGGTCCGCGTTCCTCGGCAGCCGAATTCACGGTGCTCATCCCTGCCTCCATGGGAGATCGAGCGGCAGCTTGCATCGCTCGCGGCGCTCGAAGCCGGCCCGGGCGCATCGCTGCAAGTACTCGTCGATGAACATCCGCCACAGGTGCGCCATGCCCTCCATTCCGTTGTCTATTTTGTCGAGTCCGCCGCCGAGCAGGATAGCGACCGGTTCGATCAGCGCGGGCTCAGTGAAGGCGGTCAGGATGACGCGCTCGCCGACATCGGCGAAGCGATGCAGTTGTTCGAGTGCGCCCTCGCGGTCGTGATTATTGTCGAGATAGTACTTGAACTGCATCACGCCGTAGGAAACGTGCCGCGCTTCGTCCTGCATGCAGCGGCGGAAGATTTCCTTGTCCACGTGAGTCTTGGCGATCATCTCGCCGGAGCGGAAAATCGACAGCACCAGCCCTTCGCCGAGCAGGTTGAGCAGGAACGTGCCCATCGTATGGGTCGGCGCGTCGAGGATCGCCTTTAGCGCCCACTCGAAGCCGGGCGCGGAATGCATCAGGCCGCCGCCGGCGATCGCGCGCTTTCGGAAGACCTCCTGATGGCGCGCCTCGTCCATTATTTGCGTGCTGAGAAAGCTTTTGACTTCGAGAAAGTCCTGCGGGATCCGGTACATCCACTTGGCCGGGAAATCGCCCGCGACGAATTCCACCTCGGTCAGGAAGGTGCAGAGCTGGCAGGTGGCTTTTTCCAGATCCTCGGGCAGGGGCTTCAGTTCATCCCACGGGATATCGCGCGTGGCGTTCCACTGGCGCGCCTTGGCCTCTTCGTAAAGCGTGATGACGTTGTCGGCCCACACCTCGCACGAGTCGAGCACCGTGTAGTCCTCGATAATCGGCATCTCGGCGCGGTACGGATCGCGCAA
>JAKAVX010000307.1 GCA_021827465.1 Deltaproteobacteria bacterium
TCCGATCTCGACGCAGCGCCTACCGAGGATCTGCGGTATCGGCAACGCGCTTCGGATGCTGCTCGCAGGCGCGGAAATCGACGGTGCGGAAGCGATGCGAATCGGGCTTGCGACCTATCTCGCCGCCAACCCGCGCGAACTAGATAGGTGCGCCAGAGAAGCCGCCGAAGCTATCCTGACCCGCGCGCCTTTGGCCGCCAGACTGGTCAAGGAAGCCGTCCGCAAGGGCTATGACATGACGCTCGACCAGGGCATAAGGCTTGAGGAAGATCTCTATGCCCTGCTACAAACCACAGCCGACCGCGCCGAGGGCGTGCGCGCGTTTTTGGAAAAACGCAAACCCCTTTTCAGAGGCGCGTGAATATCCTGAAGATCGAAAACGAGAGAGGAGGCGCCACCGAATTTTACGATGGCTAACCAACTGGGTAAGGTTTACGTCTGCAGCAAGTGTGGTTCTCAGGTAATTGTAACCAAGGGCGGAGCCGGCGCGATCAAGTGTTGCGGGGCCGCGATGGAACAGAAGAAGTAGCCCCGGTTCGCAATCCGCGGGCGAGCGGGCGATGGACTCAGGCTCATTCGTAGACGAGTTGCTCCGCGAGAACCGGGAGCTTCTGGCGCGGCTCACGCCCGCCGAGACGCTCGTTGCCGAAGCGGGCAACGATCTCGCCCCGAAAAAACTGCTTCGTTTCGCTCTCAAGAACGAAATCGAGGCAACCGAAATAGCCGCGCTCTGGATACCGTCGGCGGGAAGCACGAGGCTCAAGCTCGCGCTCGCGCGCCAGGCGGGTGACGAAGCGCGCCACTACCGGCTTATCGAAGAGCGGCTCGGCGAACTCGGCGATAACCTCGCCGGGTTCGACCCGCTCGCCGCCGGCCCAAGCCCGCTGTTTCAGTACCTCTGCGGACTGAAGACCGACGTGGAGCGGGTGGCCGCCGGCCAGTTCACGCGCGAGGCAATCGCACTGGTCAAGAACGCGCAGTTCATCGAACTCTGCGAGAAGGCCGGCGACGACAAAACCGCGCGCCTGTACCGCGAGGTCATTCAGCCCGACGAGCGGTTCCATCATGAGCTTGGCGCCCGTTTCCTCGCCGAGCTTGCAATCGACGGCGGCTCGCAGGCGCTCGCACGCGCCGCGCGGCTTCGCACCCTGGAGCTTGCCGAAGAGCTTCAGTCACTCGCCTACCAGCGCCAGAAAATCCATCACGCCCCCGGATGCTAGCCCGGCGGGGCGAACCACCGTGCGACGATTTTCATGATAGCCACGCTTGTCATCGGACTCGTCGCCGGATGGCTGACCGGTCTCCTGATGCGCGGCGAGGGCTACGGAATCGTCGTCGATATCCTGCTCGGCCTTGTCGGGGCGGTGATCGGGCGATGGATCTTCGAGGTGCTTGGAATCGCCGCGGTCGGCGCGAAGGGGCATCTCGCGATGTCCACGGTGGGCGCGATAGCGCTGGTCGCGCTCGTCCACGCGATAAGAAAAATCCTCTAATCTGCCGGGAACTCCGCGGCTGCTAGTGCCGCGCGCGAGACCGAGCAGGCGTCTATCCCGCACGAGGGCCGGCGAGATGCGAGAACACGCCCGCCAGGCGGGTGCGAAGCCGCAGATGCCATAGCAGTCGCTCCGACGGGCTCCAATCCAAGCTCCGCGTTGAGTTGAACGTCAAACGGAGTGTCCGACGGCCACATGACTGTCCGCCTGAAAAGATAAAATTTCATCGGCCAACGATATCGTTGAGGATCACAAGCGCCGCGATCCGGATTTCGAGCGCGTGTGGGCGATCCGCGAGGAATGTATCGTCGCGCTTGCCGGATAGAGTGGATCCACCGCGCACTACGCTGGGCGCGCGGGTGCAGCCGTCAGACGGCAACGAATCCTTCCCGGCTGAAAAGCACCCGCTCCTCGCCGAGCCGAGACCCTAGCGCGCGCATCAGTTCGGCCTCCGCGCCCGGACGAAACCATCGCTCGTAACCGAGGCGGGCATACAGTTCGCCCATCCCAAGCCCGCGCGAGCGCCGTCCGCACGCGCCGTCGCCGGCGAAATAGGTATCCACGATCACGCGGTCGGCGGCCTCGTCAGCCAACGCCGCGAAACGCTCCGGACGATTCGGCATCATCGGGGCGATTGCGAGCTGCACCGGCACGCCGGCGCTCTTCATTAGGCGGGCGGTTCGAAGCCGCCGCTCAACCGAGGGCGAGGTGGGAGTGAGCGCGCGGCGCACCGCGTCGTCGTCGGTCTCGAGCGTTATCGAGACGAGAACTCGCGGCCCAAGCTGCCTTAGCAAATCGAGATCGCGCTCGACGAGTGGGCTTCGGGTCTGCACGAGGAGCCTGCGGACAGGATGGCGAACGAACGCTTCGAGAGCGCTTCGGCTGAGCCTCGCGCTTCGCTCCAGTCCCTGGTACGGATCGGTCGCGCTCGACATGAAGACGGCGGTCCTGTCGAGGCGTCCGGCGCGCCCAAGCGCCTTAAGCTCGCTTTCCAGCAGTTCGGCGAGGTTTGTCTTCGCGACGACCCAGCTTCCCCACGGCCGATCGCCCCGGCGTGCAACCGCGAGCGCGCGCACGTAACAGAACGGGCATCCGCCCGAGTCGCCGAAGGCGCATCCGACATACGGATTGAGCGAGTAGGCAAAGCCGGCGAGAAATCCTCCGGTCGGGTTAAGCGCGCGCGAGGCTTTCTCGAAACTGTAGCTTCTCGATGGCACCTACTTTGCGCTGCCGGCGGGCGAGTAAAACGCGAGCGTCGCCGACCCGGCCGAGCGCGATTTGCCGCCGTCGACTGGAACGATCCACAGTTGCGGCGCGGGCGTAAGCCTGAGCGCGTGGCGCGGCGAACCGAACAGTTTCACGCCCGCGTACACGAAATCTTTGGAATCGGGCGACCAGATAGTGTGTGATACCGCGATCTGGTCGAAGTAACGGTAGGCAAGCGCCTCGGGTTCCGTTGAAATGAAGTTGTCGAGCGTTCTCACCCGCGCGTCTTTGAGAGCGATTATCTTCCAGGTGTAATACGGCCGGTCTTCGGGGACCGCGATATAGGCGATGTATCGCGCGTCGGGCGAAAAGAAGTACGCCAGCAAGTCGTCGCGCGTGAGTTGCTTCGTCTCGCCGCTTTTTACGTCGAGCAGACTGATCCCGTGATACAGGCCCTGACTGCCGATGACCGCGGTCGAGAACGCGATATGGCGCGAGTCGGGCGACCATACGAAGCTGCTTTGCCCGACCGGCAGGCTCACGAGCGAACGCGGATGGGTTCCGTCGGGACTGGCCACGACCAGGTAGGTTTCGGCGGCGAAGTTCGCGACATAGGCCAGATGGCGGCCGTCGGCCGACCAGCATGGAGTCCGGAACGGGACGCGCCCCTTGGTCAGCACCCTTTCAACGACCTGGTTGGTCGGCGTCAGGCGGAGCAACTGGATGCTGTCGCCTTCGGACGGCTCGGCCGTCCGGGTATGGACCACGAGCCTGTCAGCATTGCGGCTCCAATCGAAGAACAGCGGCGCGCCGGTCATCACGATTCTGACCGGAGCGTGTTCCTTGACCTCGGCGAGCATCAGACTCAAGCCCCGCGGATCGCCGGTCAGGAACGACAGGTTCTTTCCATCCGGAGTCCAAGAGACATAGACGATCTTCTGCGACCGACTCGCGAAGATATCCAGCGTCTGAGCGGTGTTGAACTCGTAGACCGAGACGCCGAACAGATTGCCGTCGGCGCGCGGACCCGCCCACGCGAAGGCGAGCTTCTTTCCGTCGGGCGAGAACGTCGGCCATCCGTAATGCATCGGACGGGGCGCCGGCCCGGGCTCGACTTCCTGGACCAGCCGCAGCGGCAATCTGTTGGGGCTGAGCTGAACCTGAGTTCCGTGCGAGGGGCAGGTGATACATCGGGGGCGATCGCATGCGCCCGAGCAGGCGCGGACGTTGTTGTCGGTGCCAATAAACGCGATCTGGCCCGCAGGCCCGGCGAGCGCGGCCGACGGAGCGGCAATTCCAATCAGCGCCAGGACAAGCACGAACGCCAAAACACCCGGATGCCGGCACCGGCAAGCCATCGCGGCCACGATTGCACCCGCCTCGCGCATAACGCCGCTGGATTTTCGCGCCGGTTCCGCGGTCCGAGCCGTTGACTTAGACCCGCCCTTGGGCAAAAAGATGAACGTTATGCGGCGAGCAATAATTTGTTTCTGTGTCGCCTTCACGATGGGGCTTCCCGCACTCTGCCACGCCCAAGCCTCTTACGACAACGACCGTCAAAACCCCAAGCAATACACCAACGACGATTCGCAGCCGGTCAGGCTGATGGCATACGTGCTTTCGCCGATTGGCTTTGCGCTCGAATGGGGCGTAACCAGGCCTCTTCACTATATCGCGACCGATACTTTCCTGGCACCGGTGCTCGGCGGCAACAGGACGCCCGCGACCTACGTACCTACGTTCCCACCGCTGGAGCCCGAAGCGGGCTCGCCGCCGCCCCAGCGGGCCGTCGAGGCCGCATTGCCGCCGACCGAGATAAAGCCCGCG
>JAKAVX010000308.1 GCA_021827465.1 Deltaproteobacteria bacterium
CTTACCCCTCTGCCGCAAGGCTCGACGATTGCCGACCTGACCAATGCGGACGGATCCTACAACACTCTGAACAATTACTTGTACGATCCTTCCACGGGATGGTTGTTCTTCTATGTCGTCCAGCAGGATCCGAACGCGATGGGTCCCTCGCCACTTGGGAATTGCGGCGAGAGCGCCACGACGAAGGATCCGGCGTGTCCGGACAACGCGAACGGCGAGACTTACTACGTGTGTCCGGCCCAGGGATGCGCCGACTATGTGGTCCAGCTCAACGACGCGAACTACGTGCCCGGCCCGTCGGCGTGCCCCGACCCGTACGATCCCAATTCGCAAAACAACGCCACTGTTCCCGAACCGGTGCAGCCCTATCATCTCGCCTACGTGGGCGGGACCGATGCCGTCGTTCGCAAGCAGGCCGGAGCGGGGACCGAGTTTCCGCACTATGAGCCGGCGACGCCGCCAGTCTGCCAATAGCGGAAGGAAGGAACCGAGATGAAGCATCGTGACAAGTTCGGGCAGGGACCCATAATACGTCAGCTTGCGTCGCGCGTTAGTACTGCACTGCTCGTCACGAGCCTGCTCGTGGCCCCGACTATCGCGGCCGCCCAAGCCACACCGGCATCGCAGGCCACGGCCGCCAAAAGCGAAGAGTCGCAGGAGCAGCCGCTCACCACTGCGGGCGGGCCAAACGGATATCTGGCGGTTCGGGATATCGCGGCGCCTCAGCCGCTGGTCGTGCGCGGGCGCGTTTATATCGTCTACGAGATCTCGCTCACGAATTTCCAGACTCGTCCGATACGGCTGACCTCGCTGAGCGCGCAGGCCGGCCGGCGTGCGCGCCTGAAATGGGGCGGGAAGGCGCTGGCCACGATGGTCGACATGCCGTCGCGTTACGGAGCCGACAGAAACGCCCTTGTTATCCCGTCCCTGGAAACAAGGATACTGCTGATCTGGCTTCGAGCCGGAGCGGCGGGCGATCTTCCGGCTCGCGTGAGTGAGACGGTCCATTATCGCTTCGCCGACGCCACCGGCGGCGCGGCCGGGATGAAGGTAACTACTTCGCCGCAGGCGATCGACCTAAGCCCGCCTCCCGTAATCGGACCGCCGGTGGCCGGGCGCCTGTGGTTGGCCGCCAACGGCCCGTCGAACACCTCGGGGCACGCCCGAGCATTTTTCGTCGTGCAGGGGCACGTCTATTTTCCCGAGCGGTTCGCGATCGATTTCGTACAGTTTGGCGCCAACGGAATGACCTATTCCGGCGATCCGAAAAAGAACCAAAGCTACCATTGCTACGGGGCGGACGCGCTGGCGGTCGACGACGGCGTAGTTGTCGCGACCAAAGACGGAATTCCCGAGAACATCCCGGGTTCACTGGCCATACCGATCACCCTCGGCAATATGGGGGGCAATTACGTATTGCTCAAAATTGGGCGCGACCGCTATGCGTTTTACGCGCACCTGATTCCCGGCAGTATCAGGGTAAAAGTGGGCCAGCATGTGCGGCGGGGAGCGATTCTCGGGCGGGTTGGCAACTCCGGCAATTCGACCGAGCCGCACCTGCATTTCCATATTGTCGACGGCCCCTCGACCCTTGGAGCCGATGGAATGGCCTATGAATTCTCCGATGCCACGCTGGTGCCCGGGCGGGTCGAGCTAAAGGACGACGATTTCAAGTTCGTCACGGCGAAACGGCCGAAAGAAAAGGTCCGCAATTCTCTGGTGCTGGAAAACGACGTGATCGACTTCCCGTCGCGCTGAAAGAGGCGATTCTTCGCGCCCGGTTTCGTTTATCGGTCCAGTGCGACCTTGACGACAGAGGGCGGGCCACCCGAGTGTGCGGTCGGCCAGAAACGCGGCATCCTGTTCCGTGTCGCCAGCAGCGACGCCGAACAGAACCACGAATCCGCGCGAGATTCGGCCGGTGACGAGGCCCTCGATTTCGACCTCGGCCCTTGAGACACGTTGAAGAACCGCGCGCATGTTAGCGTCCTATATGCGTATAGTCTCGCGGGTAAGTGAAAGGAGCCGTCTGGTCTCCAAAGCCCAGGGACGACTATACTGTACGTTAAATGTTTCCCATTCTGCTTAAGCTCGGTCCCATCACCCTTTACAGCTACGGCCTGATGATGGCGCTAGGGTTCGTGGCCGCCGACCTGATAACCGCTTCCGAATGCCGGCGCCGCGGAATCACCCCCGAGTACGCTTCGTCGCTGGTGCTGTGGGCTGCGCTTGCGGGTCTCGTCGGCGCTCGGCTGTGGGACATCTGGGACAACTTCCCGATCTACATGCAGCATCCGTGGTCGATAGTTTTCTCCGGCGCGGGCTTCGTATGGTACGGCGGTTTCGTCGGCGGGGCGGTCGCGGTCTACCTGGTCGCGCGGCGCTATGGAATCCGGTTTCTCACCACCGCCGACATGGCGGCGCCGGCAATCCTCGTCGGGCACGCGTTTGGCCGGATGGGATGCCTGCTGTCGGGTGACGGCGACTGGGGATTGCCGACCAAAATGCCGTGGGGGATGGCGTATCCGAACGCGATCGTCGGATGGAACGCCGACACCGTTCTCAAGCTCAACGCCAAGGGTCAGCTCGTCTCGGGGTACTTTCCCGGCGTCCGGGTGCATCCGACGCCGATCTACGAAGCCGTTCTCTACGTTGCGATTTTCGCTTTCCTGTGGTCGATCCGGAAACGAACTCGCGTCGAGGGACGGATTTTCTATCTGTTCCTGATACTGGCGGGCGGGGCGCGCTTCCTGGTCGAGTTCTGGCGGATCAACCCGCGGGTGCTGTGGGGAATGAGCGAGTACCAGCTTTTTTCGATCCTGATGATGGCGGTCGGAACCGCAGCCTACCTTTTTACATTGAATAGACAGCCTGAGACGGCTTCGTCCAAGGCTACCAGCAAAGAGGCGCTGAGAGCCTGAACGATGGAATTGCGCGGAAGGACGCTCGCCGCCGTCGCGGGAGCATTTGTTTTGGCGGGGGTGTTGCTGGTCGTCTTGACCCGGGGAAGCCGGGTCGCGCCGGTTCCCTCGACGCAGAACGCCGAGCAGGATACGATTCCGCCTATTGCGGCAGGTGAAAAGGCGGCGAACTTCACGCTCAAAAATCTCAAGGGCGGTAAGGTCACGCTATCCGCGCTCCGGGGCAAGGTCGTCTTTCTGAACATATGGGCGACATGGTGCCCGCCGTGCCGGCAGGAGATGCCGTCGCTGGAGACCCTGTACGACGAATTCAAGAGTGACAAGAATTTCGTGATGCTGGCCGTGAGCCAGGACACCAAGGGCCGCACCGCGGTTCTGCCCTATATCCAGAAACACGGCTATCATTTCGAGGTGCTGCTCGATCCCAAGAACAAGGTGGGCGAAGCCTATAACGTGAGCGGAGTGCCCGAGACGTTCATTATCGACCGCGGCGGCCGAATCGTGGCGCATCATATGGGCGCCTTCAATTGGGCGCGTCCCGACGTCAGAGAGGCGCTCCAGGAATTGCTCGACTCCAGGCAGGGTTGAGCCCCCTATTATTTGGGGAGTGCAAGCCATTGCGTCTTTTGCTTAAATTGGTCTCACATTAGTTCCACAAGCGATGGAATTCCCATGTCAGTAATGAAGAAGAACCGATGGGCCATCACGCTGGCGGCTTTCCTTATCGTCTGTTTTCTCGGGCTCGAGGAAATCGCGGTAAGACGTGCCCAGGCGCTGCCCAACGACACCTACCATGAGCTCGAAACCTTCGCGAATGTGCTCGCGATAGTTCAGAAGAACTACGTCGAGCCGGTTTCGACCAAGCGCTTGGTCGATGGCGCGATTAGCGGGATGCTGGCCTCGCTCGACCCGCATAGCGCCTACCTGACGCCCGAACTGTACCGCGATCTCGAAGTCGAAACTCGCGGCAGCTTCGGCGGTATCGGAATCGAGATAACCATCAAGAACGGCCTGCTCACGGTTGTCTCGCCGATCGAGGACACGCCCGCTTCCAAGGCGGGAATCAAGGCCGGCGACCAGATAATCAAGATCAACGACGAATTCACCAAGGACATGACGCTGACCGACGCGGTCAAGCTGATGCGCGGGCCGAGCGGCAGTAAGCTCAGGCTGACGCTGCATCGCGACGGCGTGCCCGACCTGTTCTCGGTCACGCTCACTCGCGCGGTTATCAAGATCAAGTCGGTGAAGGCCAAGATGCTGCCCGGCGGGTACGGCTATGTCCGGGTCAGCACTTTCCAGGAGAGCACCAGCAGCGGCGTCGAGAAGGCTATCGGCAAGCTTAGCAAGGAAGACCACGGCCATCTGAAGGGCCTGGTTCTCGACCTGCGCGACAATCCTGGCGGCCTGCTCAACCAGGCCGTCAAGGTCTCCAATGATTTCCTTGACGGCGGAATGGTCGTCTACACGCTGGGGCGCGATCCGAGCCAGGAGCAGAAGTACTTCGCGCAGCGGAAGACCGACTTTAACGACTATCCGATGGTCGTGCTGGTCAATGGCGGCACCGCCAGCGCCAGCGAGATCGTATCGGGCGCCTTGCAG
>JAKAVX010000309.1 GCA_021827465.1 Deltaproteobacteria bacterium
AATGCCGAGCAGTATCGCTCCCGGAACCCGCCACAGCATCAGTGCCGAGATAAGGAGGAAGCTCAGGATTGCGATCAGCGCCGGCGCCGAGGCGAGGTTGCCCATATGCACCGGCGCGCCCGCAACGCCGAGCGCGACCAGCCCCGCTTCGTTCAGCCCGATAAAGGTCAGGAACAGCCCGATTCCCGCGGCGAAGCTGTGGGCGAGCCCGGTCGGCAGCGCTTCGACCATCCAGGTCCGCACCCGCGCGATCGTCAGCGTCGTGAACGCGACTCCCGCAATAAACACCGCGCCGAGCGCCGCCTGCCACGGATAGCCCATCACGCGAACCACCGTGTAGGCGACGAACGCGTTCTCGCCCATGTACGGCGCGATCGCGAACGGGCGGTTCGCCACCAGTCCCATCAGCACGCAGCCGAAAATCGCGGTAGCGATCGTCGCGACCATCGAGGGGCCCTCGGGTATTCCCGCGGCCTTCAGAATCGCGGGATTGACCGCGATTATGTAGGCCATGGTGACGAACGTGGTCAGTCCGGCGAGCAACTCGCGCCCGAGAGTTGTCCCGTAACGGTCGAAATCGAAGAACCAGGCAATCCTATTGCCCATCCGCGCTTCCTTTCTCCGCCGCTGAATCGGGCTTAGGCCGCGTGAGATAGCATGCGACGGCGCGCAGCGCCATCGGCGCGAGACTCCACCGGGAGTTGCGCGATACGCTATAACCGAACCGACGGCGGTGATTACCTTGCGCGGGCGCGATCGCCCGACGCTCCCGGCGAAGAGGAGGCACGATGAGTCCAGGCAAGAAGAAGGCGGGCAAGCCGGCCAATCGAAAGCGCGCGCCGATTACGCTTGCGGTCGATATCGGCGGCACCGGCATCAAGGCCCAGAAGCTCGACCAGCTCGGAAAACCGGTGAGCGATCGGACCCGGATCCTCACGCCCGCCAAGGCGACGCCCAAGAAGGTGCTCGCGATTATCGGCAAGCTCGCCGCGATACAGGGCGAATTCGATCGCGTCTCGGTCGGATTTCCCGGCGTCGTCAAGGACGGCGTCGTCTACACGGCGGCGAACCTCGACAACGGATGGCGCAATTTTCCGCTCGAGGCCGAGATCGCAAAACGCCTCAAGCGTCCGGCCCGGGTCGCCAACGACGCCGACGTCCAGGGGCTGGGATCGGTTAGCGGGCACGGCGTGGAACTGGTGATCACGCTCGGCACCGGCTTCGGCTCCGTGATTTTCGTCGACGGCCGCCGCATCCATCTCGAACTCGGCCATCATCCGTTTCACAAGGGCAGGACCTACGAGGACGAACTGGGGGTTCGCGCGCTCAGGAAGAAGGGCAAAAAGAAGTGGAACAAGCTTCTCGGTGAAGCGCTCGGCGATCTCGAACGCACGTTCAATTTCGACCGCATGTATATCGGCGGCGGAAATGCGAAAGCGATCACGTTCAAGCTCCCCGCCAACGTGCGGATCGTGAGCAACGAGGAGGGACTGCTCGGCGGGATCAAGCTCTGGCAGGACTCCGCACGCTGAATGCGGGACATGTCCGGCGACAAAATTTTGTCGGTCGAATGTGAAACTCTTGCCGCTCGGGCGAAGCTACCGATCCGATTCGGCGGGCAAATCAAGCGTTTGCGCGAATAAGAACAACTCGACTCGCCACGAGGGACCCCTCAGTGCCGCGGTCCGCAGATTGCATTAGAACAGCGACCGTGGAGGTGGGGATTGTGGAGACGGTGGAGGCGGTGGAGGCGTATAGCGAGTGGGGTCCAGGGTCGGAGGCTGTCGAGCACGACTCAGCGGAAGCAAGCGGATGGGTTTCGGTGGAGCGGCTTCTGGCCGGCGCCCGGCGATGGGACGGTGCGGTGTGGAAGTCCGGCGCGCTCGACCGGACGATGGCGCGGGTGCGCCGGCTAGAGCCGCAGCGGGCGGTGCTGGTTCGCGGAGCGTCGGGAAGCGGCAAGTCGATCGTGGTCCGGATGCTGCACGAGGTTTCGGCGGGGCGCGGAGAGCCATGCGTCGAGGTTGATTGCTCGACTCTCGATCGCGCCTGCGGCGACGATCTTCCTTTCGACGGACCCGGCGGAAAAGCGGGCGCTAGCGCCTTTTTCACGAGAGCGGCGGGCGGTTCTTTGGTGTTCGATCATATCGCGGAGCTGGCGGTTGACATGCAGCGCCGGCTCGCGCGGCTGATTTCGAGCCTCCAGGAGCGGGGCGCCTGTACGGCTCCCAGGATAATCGCGGTCAGCAATCGCGACCCGGGCGCGATGGCGGGACGCGGGCAATTCAGTTCGGAGTTGTACGCGATTCTCTCGCGCAACGAAATCGTCGTTGCGCCGCTGAATGCCCGGCGCGAAGATATCGCGCCGCTTGCCGCGCACTTCGTCTCGCAATTCGGCCTGCGTTACGGTCGCGCCATCCGCTTTCTCTCCGAGCGCGCGATAGACGCGATGGTCGAGTATCAATGGCCCGGCAATGTGCGCGAGCTTGCCAACGCGATCGAAAGCGCGGTGCTGCTCGCACGCGAAGATCGGATCGATCTCGACGACCTCGACGTCGACTGGTCGAAGACGGCCTGCACGTGCGCGAAGAGCATCCCGCGACCTCGCGATACCGCGAGAGGACGCGGGCTCGAGGGGGCAATCCGCGAAGTCGTGACACGCTCGCTTGGCGAGGCGTCGGGAAATCACGCTCAGGCGGCCGCGATGCTCGGGGTGTCGCGTTGCGCATTCGCGCGGCTGATCGCACGCTACCGAATCCGCGAGCAGGACTGGCTCGACGCGTGACGGGGGGCGCACGCCTCAACGGCGCGTGGCGATCCTGCCTCCAGGCCGCGTGTCTTGCACAAGACGTACGCCTAGCAAGAGCCGTGTGCCAAAAGAGAGTAGGCCGCGAAACTCTGCTAACGTTGAGTAGTGCGCAACTTCGAATGGCTCAACTTCCACGACAGGTACGTTCGGACCTCTTCCGCAAGAGGGTGCGAATCGAGACCTGTGAGTGCCTGCCAGGTTGTGTCGCGCATATGCAACGCGACGCCACCGACATCGTCATCAGTCTTCGGAACGATCCCGCCTGTGAGGCTGAGCCCGAGGACCACGAAGCGGCGGCAAGTCGGCAAGAGGCGGGGACCGTATTTCTCACAGAATTTGCGCCGAAGAGTGATCTGGTCCTCGTCGCGCCCAATGCCTTGGCCGCGGCCTACCGGTGAAAGCCATTTCGCCTCGCCGAGAAGGAAGACATTGTCGGTTTGGATGCCAAAATCGATTTCTGGACCGTCGGATACGAGCTTCTCCGGATGCGGGAGACGTCTCCAAAGCCAAACATTTGCGGTCGAGTTCGACTCGCTCGGCACGTCTATCAATTCTAAAAAGGCGCGTGCGAAAACGACTCGGATCTCAGGTGCTGCGTAAGCGATCGGGCCAAAAATGCTCCACGTGATAGCGTCTTCGCTGTGGAGCGACTGGAGGTCTGAATAGAATCCCAAGGTCTTGGTCGCGATCGCTTCATCTGGACCGTGAAACGCGCGCACCTGTTCGCTCTTGTATAGTTTCTGGACCAGTTCGGATGGCGGCCACGGAATTCCGCCGGGACGTATAACGTTTTCCAGGGCGTTCGCGAGTGCGATCACCCGCCCAGCGCTTTCCGCCGTCTCTACTTCCTTGCCGTGCCAGTCGAGCATTGCAGTTCCCCCTGTGATCCGTCCCGAGGTCTACGCCTACTACTCCGGAACACGATGACATGTCCAGTCTGACTGGCGGCGGCCTTGCGCTTAGCAAAGCGGAACAGCGACAGCCATAACTCGGAGCATGAAATGAGAGTCGTGTGGCAGATGGCTTCGCCTCCCTCGCGCTCGCGTGCCCATCTTTTGATATAAGTGCAAAGCGTCCCTGACAGGCTCGTAAGGGGAGGGGTGGTCGAGCGGTTGAAGGCGCTCGTCCCCCCGGGTTCCTTGGCGTTTTGTATAGGCATTCGCCTATACTGAATGACGTGCATGGAAAAGACGGCATTCTCGGGCTTCGAGTGGGACGAGGGAAATCGCCAAAAGTGCCAGAATCATGGCGTCTCGATCCAGGAAATTGAGCACGTGCTTACGCATGCCGAGACTCTGGTAGCGCCCGATCCGAAGAATGCCGTGGCCGAACCGCGGTTTCTGGCCATCGGCCGCACCTCGCAGGGACGTTATACGTTCGTTGTCTTTACGCCCCGGCGCAGCGCGGCAGTCACGCGGCTTCGCCCGATAAGTGCGCGTTACATGCACAAGAGGGAGATCAGGAAATATGAGCAAGAAATTGCCCGCGCTCAAAAGCGACAAGGAAGCTGAGGAACTGCTCGATAGGGACTTGTCCGAGTACATCAGCGCCGACAATCTCGAGCCGTTCCCATTTGAGTACCGGCCGAAGCAGAAGTCGGTAAATCTGCGAATCTCCGAGGAATTGTTGCGTGCCGTTCGCGCCGCCGCTCGTCGGCGCGGTATCCCGTACCAGCGCTACATTCGCCAAGCCCTTTAGCTCGCGTTCCA
>JAKAVX010000310.1 GCA_021827465.1 Deltaproteobacteria bacterium
CGTTTCGTTGAAGAAGTTTTGCGCGGCTTCCAGATTGCGCACTACAAACGCGACCTGATGCAAGCTGCTGCCGACATAAGCCAACGGCGAGATGTCCATCGCGATTCCCTCCCGCCCTCCGCGTCGATGACGTTGGGCGACGTCATCTGTAGATCTCCCTCCATATAGAAATCCTGTTGGAAGGAATAAGGGATGATGGCCAGGATCGACGTCGTGCCCGACACGATGAAATGCGTGCGAAGCTGCGCGCGAAGAAGCTCGGGATCAATCGAAAGAAACTTGGCGGCGACATTCGTCAGCGTTCCGCCATGGAAACTGCCGAAGTGACCGTTATGGCTTCCAAAACCTGATCGGCGCGCAAGGTACCACCTCGAACCGGTTGCCGCCGCAAACGCCTCAGTGCGGTCCGGTCGTCATTCAGCGTGAGAGGCTTTTCGACAATCACCGGCCTTTCACTATCTTCTGACTCATTTAGCGTGCTGAAATAAAAGGGGGTCGCATGGGTACTCATCTGATCCTGTTCGGGCGTGCCACAGAAATAGCGCTTACCCTGATCGGCTTTTGCTGGGAGCGGGATATGCTGAAGGCGTTAGCGATTGGGATCGACGAACGGTTCGCGCAAGCCCACTGCGAGATGCAGCGCTTCGGCGCGGAACTCAACAATAGGGACATAGCGCGCCCATGATCGGCGAACGCGAAGCAATAACATTCGTCTGGCGCCCCGGTCCAGCGCAATTGGATCCGGCCGCTCGGTCCTGTCATCCACTCAGCGACGTGGTTGCTGTGTTAACGAGGCCACGGATACCGCCTCATGCATCGTCGGAGCTTGCTCAGTTCGCGTTGTGCTTCGTGCTCGAGCCGCCGAAATTCTGCATCTGTTGACCGAGATACTGTATCTGCGTGCCGAGATAGCCAACACCGTTCTTCGCTTCTCCGTAGCTCCAATTGGCGCCGGTTCGAATCTTCGCCTGCAGCGCATGCATCTGGTCCCACACCTGGGCCTGTGTGCCGGACGGACTTTTCCCGGTCCAGACCGCGGCCTCGTCCACGGAATCTCCGGCCGCCTTGAGCCACCGCCCTGCCCCGGCGCGATCCTTGTTGGTCAATGCCGTGCGAGCCATAGATCGGTAATGGGTCGCCAAGGCAAGGTCCGCGCGCGCGAACGCGAGGTCGAGTTCGCGCCGCGACGCCACATTACCGCTCGCCACATTGCCGGCAAGCGTGTCGAGATCTGTCGCGGCCGTCTCCAGTTTGGCTGCATCTTGTTTGCTCCCGCGCCCGGCTTCTATCCGAATTAGCGCGGCCGCAGCCCGGATCTCCGAAGCCGTACCCTCGGTGTCACCCTTGACGTAAAGATTGGCCGCGCGATGGAAGTGGCGATCCGGCTCACCGATCAAGGAATTGAGAGCGGTCTGCGGAACCGTGACTTCTGGTACCGAATTATTCGCCGCGAGAACCGGGTCCAGCTTCTGCGCAATTGCAATCACGGCCACGGCCATGAACGCGGCGATGGCAACGGTTGTCGAAATTCGATGTGCGCGCATTCGTATCACCCTCAGAGTCTGCTCCCTGCAAGTTTACTCCCGCGGGCTTCTCGATAAACACGGTGCGCTTGCACGGGTTCTGGTACCGATATAACCGACGGAGCAAAGGACCGCACCCCCCGGTCGCCGACAGCGCAACTAGACCAGCAGTAAGAAGAGCCTGCTCGATTATCGCCAGGGCACGGACAGAGGACCGCCAATCCAATCTTGGAACCACTCCGATCATACTCGTTGGCGTCGAGCCGCTTCGAAATCGACCAGAGCGGAGCGGTTCCATTCGTTGTCTCGTTCAGCGCGAAGCCCCGCGCCTTCATCGCCGCTGCGAGCAAATACAACAGGATATCTTCAGTACTGTCGGCTGCGATCTCGGCCTTCCCAAGCAAAATCGTACACAGGAACACCTCCTCCGCCCCCCTGATTGGCGCAGCGCTGGTTCCAGAGACAGTTGGATTGCCAGCCAACGTCGTAAGAATTGTGATTCTTTTAACAGCGCGCGTAGCAAATGCCGAAAAGTCAGTCGAGTCCGGAGGTCGCCTTTATCAGAGACATTTTAACTTCGGCGCGTCAACCGCTTCGGCGGTGAGGCCTGGTCGGTGCAGTCGTCAAGTGGAATCGCGTCGAGCGCCGGACTGCCCGGTTCCAGCGCGATGGTTTCGGTTGGCCCGCCGTTGTCCTTCAGGCCGTCGGGGTCAGGCCGCGGATTGAGATTGTTGGCTGACGTCTCCAGGGTGAAATCGCACGAGTCGTCGTCGCTGATGTTGTAGCCGATGTCCGTGATCGTTCCGCCGCAATTCTCGGGAGTGTCGCCGCTGGAAATTGTGTTGTCGGTCAAGATGGTACTTTTGACGCTCAGCGTTCCCGAAGCAAGGTTAAGGATGCCGCCGCCATTGTTGTCGGCGCTGTTGGTCAGGAAGGTGCTGTTGGTGATCGTCACCGTCGCAGCACCGGCAAGGACGCCACCGCCGTAGATCCCTGCGCTGTTGCCGCCCGCATGACGCGCTCCCCGATTAGCTCGGTTACCCAGCCTGTCAAGCCACCAGGGGCAAAACATCAACTGACTCTACTTATGAATGCGGGTAAGTCGGGGTGCAGGCCAATAGCTATCGCAATTGAGCAGGAGGACTGGCATTAGTTAGTCATCTCCACGCATGGCGGAGCGACTTTCGGATTTACAACGACTGTACCGTATTCTCTCTGCGGCCGAGCACCAGTTGGGCGGGTGCCGCAGGCTGTTGAGCTGTAACGGTCGGATGTCGTGGCCCAAACGCTGCGTGTACTTCTTTTTTTGAACCGGGCGAAAACCGTTCGGACAGCGGGCCCGGACCTCGCATTGTTCGGGTCGGAACCCACGCTCTCACGGCCACATCCTCGACAAGCCTGTGGAATCGCCTTTCGCAGCAATTCGCGAAGTCCCGCCCATCGATCATTGCGACGCAGGCGCGGGAACCCGCGCGGGTCAGGTCGCCGAAACGCCGCCGTCCACCATGTAAACACCGCCGGTGCAGTAGCGGCTCTGATCCGACGCGAGAAACAGCATCAGGTCCGCGACCTCTTCCGGTTGGCCGTACCGTCCCATCGGAAGCGCGCTCTGGTGTTGCTCCTTGGCCTGGCCGGAATGGCCGGGTGCAGTCTGTTCCTCGAGCGAGCGCATCATCCGCGTCTCAATCGGTGCGGGATTGATCGTGTTGACGCGAATCTTGAGCGGGGCACATTCGAGCGCCGCCGTGCGCATCATCCCGATCACGGCATGCTTGCTCGTCACGTATGCCGATACATTGGCATAGCCGTGGATGCCGGCAGTCGATGAAGTAATCACGATGCTGCCGCCGCCTTTCGCCATCACCGGAATCACGCGCTTCAGTCCCAGCCACACGCCGCGAACGTTGACGGCGATGACGCGGTCGAAAACTTCGATCGGATATTCGGGGATCGGTTTGACGTTACCCTCGATGCCGGCGTTGGCGAGATAGACATCGATCCGGCCGTAGCGTTCGACCGCGGTATTCACGTACCGCTGTGTGTCCTCATCGCTCGTCACGTCAGCGCATACCCAGCTCGCGTGATTCTCGCCGAGCGCCTTCACGCAATCGCGCAAAGAACGTTCGTCGACATCGACCAGCAGCACCTTTGCGCCTTCATCGACGAAACGTTTGGCGGCTGCACGGCCGATTCCGCCCGAACCACCCGTGATTATAGCGATGCGATTATCGAGCCTGCCCATTTTCTGAACCCTCCCAGTGTCAGTCAGCGATGAGCTCGCGTCGTTCGGCAATCCCGTCATCAGCCGGCATTCCGCGGACCTCGTGCAGAACGCTGAGGGCTTTCATCCTCAAATGTCATCCTCTCAACACACGGACGCTAGTGCCGTCCTGGACGATTTGCATCCAGGTCGCTATAGCTCGCTCCTCGGCGAACGTCCGGCCATCAGCGCTGCTGTTCTTACCGAGGCGTTTCAGTTTCGATTCGCCGAGCGGGTGATAGGGCATCAGGTTGATTTCCACCAGGTGTTTCAACGAATTGGCGACGCTGGCGATAGCACGGAGATGCTCATCGCGATCGTTGAGGCCGGGAATGATCGGACAGCGGAGGCTGATCGCTGCGTCGGCGTTGTCCAGCACGCGGAGGGTGTCGAGAATCGGCTGCAGCGAAACGCCGGTATATTCCTTATGGCGGACAGGATCGGTCTCCTTGAGGTCGTAAAGGAAGAGGTCGACCAACGGCAGCAACTCGAAATAACGCTTGCTGGGAGCAAAACCGCAGGTGTCGAGACAGGTATGTAAATTGTAGGTCTTCGCCGCTTGAAGCAATGCGCGAGTGAACGCGAACTGCACCATCGGTTCGCCGCCGGAAATGGTCATGCCGCCGCCCGAAGTGGCGTAAAACGGCTCGTCCTTGCGGATTTCATCGAGTACTTCGGCGACGCCCATCATTTTGCCGATCAGGGAATTGGCGCCAGCGTAACACTGTTCGGC
>JAKAVX010000311.1 GCA_021827465.1 Deltaproteobacteria bacterium
CTCACGTGACCGGCGAGATCGATACGCGCGGGCGCCAGACCTCCTGGACGAGCATCCTCAATCACAGCAATCTGATTGTGCTGTGGGGCAACGAACTGATCACGAACAACGTCATCGGTTACGCGCCGCCCGACCATTGCGTGCTCGGACCGCTCGATGAACTCAAGGCCAGACGCTCGAAAATTGCGGTGGTTACGATCGATCCGGTCAGGACCGAGACCGCCGAATACGTCGGCTCCGAATGGATCCCGGTGCGTCCCAACACCGACGTTGCCCTGATGCTCGGAATCGCCCACACGCTTTACGTCGAAAAGCTCTACTCCGGGGAATTCATCGACAAGTACACGGTCGGGTTCGAGCGGTTCCTCGATTATTTGCTGGGAACGAGCGACGGCCACGCCAAGACTCCCGAGTGGGCGGCTGCGATCACGGGAGTCGAGCCTTCAGTCATCCGCGGTCTCGCACGCAAGATGGCGCGCAACCGAACAATCCTGATGACGGGCTACGCGCTGCAGCGCCAGGATCACGGCGAGCACGGTTACTGGATGCTGATCACGCTGGCCGCGATGCTGGGCCAGATCGGGCTTCCCGGCGGCGGCTTTGGAACGAGCTTCGGTTACGACCACGGCGGGGCGGTGAACGCGCCGCGCCTGCGCGGGATGATACGCGAGCAGATCCCGCGCATGGGCGTGAGGATTCCAGCGGCCCGAGTGGCGGACCTGCTGCTCAACCCGGGAAAGACCATCGATTTCAACGGGCGAAAGATCACCTATCCCGATATCAGGATGGTTTACTGGTGTGGCGGCAATCCCCTGCAACACCATCAGGACAAAAACCGGCTCATCGCTGCCTGGCGGCGTCCGGAGACGATCGTGGTTCACGAGATCTTCTGGAGCGCGACCGCCCGCCTCGCCGATATCGTTCTACCGGCCACAACCGCGCTCGAGCGCAACGATATCGAGCAGGTAGTCGCACATCCCGCCCGTTACGTGGTCGCGATGAAGAAGGCGGTCGAGCCGCTCCACGAAGCGCGCAGCGATCTGGATATCTTCACGGAGCTTTCGGGACGGCTCGACTTCTCGGACCGCTTTACCGAGGGACGCTCAGAGCTCGACTGGATCCGGCACTTTTACGATGCCGCGCGAAGCGAGGCCGCGAGCGGGAAGCTCGCGATGCCGGAGTTCGACGAATTTTGGAACGGCGAGCAGTACGTTGGATTCCCGCCCGTCGAAACCACCGAGTACGTGCGTTATGGGGATTTCCGGCGCGATCCGGCCGGGTGCGCACTTAAGACGCCGTCCGGAAAAATCGAAATCCACTCGAAAACCATAGAAGGTTTCGGCTACGACGACTGCCCCGGACATCCGGCCTGGATCGAGCCCCAGGAATGGCTAGGCAGCCCGCAAGCGGAGCGATTCCCGCTTCATATCCTGTCGCCGCATCCGAAATTCCGCATCCATTCGCAACTTGGCACAACTGCGATTCGTTCGGCCTATGAGGTCGCCGGGCGCGAGCCGATCTGGCTGAACCCGAACGACGCTGCCGCGCGCGGAATCGCCGACGGCGATGTAGTCCGAGTCTTCAACTCCCGTGGCCAGGTGCTCGCCGGAGCGGTCGTGACCGATCGAATTCGGCCCGGGGTGGTCCTCATATGCGAAGGCGGCTGGTACGACCCCGAGCATCCCGGTGAAATCAACACCCTCGACAAGCATGGCGATGTAAACGTTCTGACCCTGGACAAGGGATCGTCGAGCATGGCCCAAGCGTGCGCTGCGCACACGGCGCTGGTGGAAGTCGAGAAGTACCTGGGCGACGTCTCGTCCCGGCCCTATTTCACGACGCCATAAGCAACGACATCGGCGATGATTGAGGGTGGAAGTTCAGACCCGCCGAATTGGCCTGCTCAATTCGCCTTCGAGAGTCTCGGCGTACTCTTTCAGAAGTACCGCGTAGAGGAGAAGAAACTTCTGGCGGCGCGATGTGCCTGAAGGTCTCCCAACGGGACCAACGAGCCTAGACCCACTTTTTTTGGATACAGGTGTGTCTCCTATGGCGCCACCTTTACCGCAAATACGGACTCCGCCAACCTGCCTGGGATGTGGCGCGCATTTTGCGGTCATGGGGAGAATGATGGCGCCTTCGATCCAGGACCGGAGACCGAGGCATAACCGGCGAACCAGGGATCGCGGGCGCAGGGTGTACGCGAAAAGTGGCGCGGCGAAAACGTTTTGCGACTTTAGCTGTGACAGCCGCGGTATTGCTCGCGGTTGCGTACGTTGCGGCCGTATTTGAACGGCCGTTTTCGTTGTTCGGCCTTTTCGGGGAACGCGAGCGCGAATCTCTCGTGCTGTCCGGCAATGTCGAGGCGCACGAGAGCGTCCTTGGCTTCAAATATGTCCAGTCGCCCATCACGGTGCTGCCGTTCGACGAAGGACAGTGGGTGGAGAAGGGAGTGGCGCTGGCGCAGGTGGACGATTCGGACTACCGCCAGCAGGCGGTTATCGCCGCGCAGACTCTGCGAGTCCAGGAACGGCAACTGGCCTTGTCTATCCGCAACCTGGAAGCCGCCAAACGCACGGTCGCCAGCGACAAGGCCGATCTTGCGGAGAAGAAGTTGGACTTTCGTCGCGATCAGGAACTCTGGACACATGAAGTTATCCCGACCCAGACGCGCGACCTCGCGGAAACCGCCTTCAAACAATCCGAGGCGAACTATCAGCGTGACACGGCGCTGCAAGCCGCAGCCGAAGAAAGCGTCGCCGTCGCTCGAGCGAACGTCAAGAGCGCGGCGGACAGCCTCAAGCTTGCGCGGATCGTCCTCGGCTTCACAACGTTGTACGCGCCGTTCTCTGGCGTGATTCTGGTGCGCAACGCCGAGTTGGGTGAAGTGGTACAGCCCGGGACTCCGGTTTTCACGTTGGCCGATCTCGACCATGTGTGGCTGCGCGCCTATATCAATGAACCCGACTTGGGACGCGTGCGCTTCGGACAGAGCGCGATCGTGACGACCGACAGCTACCCGGGACATCAGTATCACGGGCGAATCTCGCTCATTTCCTCCAATGCGGAATTCACGCCCAAGAGCGTCGAGACCCATGCCGAGCGAGTAACGCTCGTCTATCGCATCCGGATCGACATCGACAATCCGACCCATGAGCTGAAGCCCGGGATGCCGGCCGACGCGACAATCAAACTTAAGCCGGCTGGCTCTCGATGAATGACGCGATTGTACAGGTGGGCGGGCTGAGCAAGCTTTTCCGGGGAAGGCCGGTTGTCGAGAATCTCAGCTTTGCCGTTCAGCGGGGAGAAATCCTCGGCTTGGTGGGCCCCGACGGGGCGGGCAAGACCACGACGCTGCGCATCCTTGCCGGAGTGCTGCCGGCGGATTCGGGTGCGGCACGGGTCGCCGGACAGGACGTAATCCACGAGCCCGAGGCGGTGAAAGACCATATCAGCTACATGCCGCAGCATTTCGGACTGTACGAAGATCTCACGGTCGATGAGAACATCCGCTTCTACGCCGATCTGTTCGGGGTATCCGCCCAGGTGCGCAAGCAACGGTCCGGCGAACTGCTCGACGCCTGCGCGATGACCCCGTTTCGGCGCCGGCTTGCAGGGCAGTTGTCTGGCGGGATGAAGCGCAAACTGGGGCTGGTCTGCGCGCTGATTCATACGCCGGAGATTCTGCTGCTGGATGAACCGACGACCGGAGTCGATCCGGTATCGCGCCGCGAACTCTGGAGCATTCTTTACACGCTCGTCTTCGAGGGTGTGACCGTCCTGATCTCGACCGCCTACTTCGACGAGGCCGAGCGATGCCATCGGCTGCTGCTGCTTCATCACGGACGCGGGCTTTTCTGCGGCACGCCCGCCGAGCTCAAGACCAAGTTGCCCGGGACGGTACTGTCGATAGCCTCGAGCGAACCGCAGCGGCTGCGAGCGGCGCTCGCCGGAGCCGACGGCCTGCTGAGCGCGATAGCGATGGGAGATGCGCTCCACGTGGTGATCGATAATCCGGAACGGCGCGTTCCGGAATTGCGCGCGCGCCTGGAAACGGCGGGATTAGTGTTTGGAGAAATCGCAGCGATGGGCGCGACGGTCGAGGACGTGTTCGTTTACATGGTTTCGCGCCCTGCGTCCGAGCGAGGAAGCTGAGCATGGCCGAGGCGTCGTCGATACTGGTCGAAGAGCTGGTCAAGCGGTTTGACGGTTTTACGGCGGTCGACCATGTGAGCTTTCGTATCGCGCGCGGTGAGATCTTTGGCCTGCTCGGTCCCAACGGCTCGGGCAAGTCGACGACCATCCGTATGCTGTGCGGTCTTCTCACGCCAACCTCGGGCCGCGCGTCGGTGGTCGGGTTCGACGTGGCCGAGGAGCCCGAGGAAGTTCGTCAGCACATCGGCTACATGTCGCAGAAGTTCTCGCTCTACAACGACCTGCGCGTGATCGAAAACCTGAAATTCTTCGCCGGGCTTTACGGCGTCAAAGGGCATCTGCTCGAAGAACGAA
>JAKAVX010000312.1 GCA_021827465.1 Deltaproteobacteria bacterium
GACGTTTATCTTGTCCGCAAGGAAGGTGAAGTTGAGGCCGACGAATACCATCAGGCGTTCACGGTCCTGTTGATCCTCGGAATCGTCGGTGCGGGAATCGGCCTTCTGGGAATCCCGGTCCTGCGCAAATGGATTGCGATAGAGGGGTTCGGAGCGCTTGCGACCGCGTTGATCGTGGCGCTGCCGGTTACGCTTTCGATGAAGGCGCCGATGGCCCGGCTGGAACGCTCGCTGGACTATCGCAGTGTTGCGATTATCGAAGTCTCCGGGCGCGCGCTCTTCTACGTGACGGCCGTCGTGCTGGCTTTTCGCGGATGGGGCGCATGGGCGATAGTGCTCGGCTTCTGGATGCAACTGACGCTGAGCGCGGCCCTGACGATGGCGCGCGCGCGATACCGCCCGAGGCTCAGATTCCAGGCCGAGGCCGTGAAGGAGATGGTCGGGTACGGCGCTGGGTTTTCGGCGGCGAACTGGATTTATCGGCTGCGCGATCTCGTCAACCCCGTAGTTATCGGCCACTTCGCCGGAGCGGAAGCGGTCGGCTACGTCGGGCTTGCCGAACGTATCGTCAACAGCGTCGGTTTCGTGCGCAACGCGGCGTGGCGGCTCTCGCTGGCGGTGTTGGGACGGGTGCAGGATTCGCGCGAGCGTCTGGCCGCGGCCGTGAACGAGGGGATGCAGCTTCAGCTGATGGCGCTCGCGCCGTGCCTGCTGGCGGTCGGTGTCGCGCTGCCATTCGCCGCGGCGCCGTTGTTCGGCGAAAAATGGAAGCCGCTCGTCGCGATATATCCGTTTGTAGCAACCGCGGCGCTGCTGGCGACCCTGGTTACGCTTCAGGGCTCGGCGCTGTACGTGCTCAAACGCAACCTGCTCGGCGCGCTACGCAATGCGGCGTACCTGGTGCTGTTCGCCGTTTCGGCGGCGTTGTTGGTTCCGAGAATCGGATGGCTCGGATACGGATGGGCCGAGCTTGCAGCGATACCCGCTTACTGGTTGACGCATCGGATGTTCGTCAGGGAAGTAGGCAGGCTCGACTATCGGCTGGCGGGCGCCATCGTTGTGGCATTCGCAACGGGGTTGTTCTGGCAAAACTTGGGCTGGATTTCGGCGCTCGGACTTGTCGGCCTCGCAATCTGGCCTCTCACCTGGAGAACGATCAGGGACTACGCCCAGCAGATCCTCGCGCTTCGTTATGAGTGACATCTCCACCAGCATCGTAATCAACAACTACAATTACGGACGTTTTCTTCGCGCCGCGATCGACAGCGCTCTCGAGCAGACCTGGCCGCACGTCGAAGTGATCGTCGTGGACGACGGGTCCACCGACAACTCGCGCTCGATAATCGCGGAGTATCGCGGCCGGATCATTCCGGTGTTCAAGGAAAACGGCGGGCAGGGTTCGGCAGTGAACGCGGGATTCGCGGCCAGCCGCGGCGATATCGTCATTTATCTCGACTCTGACGACATCCTTCGGCCCGACGCGGTAGCGAGCGTACTGGAGGCGTTCAAACCCGGTGTGGTGCGGGTTCAGTATCCGCTAACCATGATGGACGAGGACGGACGCTCGCTGGGCGTGAACACGCCGATCGCTGCGATGCCTGTCGATCATATTCTCCAGCACATGTTGCGGGGAATAATAGTCGAGCGTGCGCCTACCAGCGGCAACGCTTTCACGCGCGAGTTCCTGGAGCAGGTTCTCCCGATGCCGGAAGCGGAGTGGCGTCGCGCCGCGGACGCATATCTCTGTACGCACGCGACCTTCCGCGGCGAGTTGGTAACGCTCTCGCGGCCTTTCGGTTTCTACCGCGTGCATTCCAACAATCTCACCGCGAGCACCACTTTTGATCTGAGAAGGCTTCGCGCGACGCTCGGGGAACTTGAACCTCTGATGAAGCTGGTCAAGCGCCTCGCCGACGAAAACGGGCTCAAGCTCCGCAAGAAGTGGATGTTGTGGAACCCGGGCTATATATCCGGCCGCCTGGCTTCGCTGAAGCTCGAACCCGAACGACATCCCTATCCGGGCGAAACCACGCTCGGCCTCGGCCTTCAAGGGATTCGAGCGTCAGTGGGGCATCCGCCTTTCACTCTCCGCAAGCGGTTTTTCTACGCCGCATGGTTCACGATGGCGCCGATGTTGCCGGCCTTCGCGGTTAGGCGGCTAATGGAGATGAAGCGCAAGGTGACATTCGAAGGACGCTTCTCCCGCGTGCTCGGAACCGGCGACGGCGCAGCTGTGGCGCGGTAGCCACGGTCGGTTCATTCAGCGGCAAAAGTTGGATCGGCCTTTAACATTCGACTTGGATTAGTTTCCGGCGGATACATGGCAAGGGGATAGTGGCGCAGAAATGAACGAAAACGCGGAAGAATACACCGCATCATTCGGACTGCAATGGCTGAGACATTCAAAGACGCAGCTCGACAGCTTTACAGGCATCAAACTGTCCGAGGAGCGGTTGTTCGCTTCGACTGGATGGCCGCGCGACATGCGGGGTCAACGGATTCTAGAGGCAGGCTGCGGCGCTGGCCGTTTCACTGAGATTCTCTGCCAGACCGGTGCGGAAGTGATCGCCTTTGACGCGTCCGTCGCGGTGGAAGCAAACCGTGCCAACAACGGCCACTATAAGAACCTCACCGTACTCCGGGCGGATATTTTTCGGCTTCCGCTGCTAAAAGCATCCTTCGACAAGGTGCTGTGTCTGGGCGTTTTACAGGCCACCCCCGATCCAGAGGAAGCTTTTCACTCCCTCGCTCAATTTCTCAAGCCCGGGGGCCAAATCGTCGCCGACGTGTACCGCAAGTCGCTAACGACGCTGCTCTGTTGGAAATATGCCTTGCGGCCGCTGACCAAGCGTCTTCCGCCCGAGCTTCTCTATCGCATCATCGTGGGTTCGGCGCCCGTTTTGGTGCCCGCGACTGCGGCGCTGAGGAGGCTTGGAGGGCCGGCCCTGGCCCGGCTCAGTCCGATGGTCGAATACTCGCGCTTCGGACTTTCGCCCGAAATCAACTTCGACTGGGCCGTGCTCGATACGTTTGACATGTATTCCCCGCGCTACGATCGGCCTCAGAGCGTCGCTGAAGTGCGACGATGGCTTGCGCGCGCCGGGCTCGAAGGCGAAGCATTCGCTGGAGGAAACGGCGTGATCGTGCGTGGGTACACGCCGCGAGTTGCGTCCTAAACGCCATTGCCGGCGCGCGCAGTGTTATTCGAGGGTAAAAGCTCAGGCGAGCCTGAGAAAACCGCAAGGACAAATTCGTCGAGCCGTCTACTGATAACTGGCGGGTCCGGATTTATCGGCACCAACGCTGTCCAATACTTCAGCCGGCGCGGCTATGCGGTCCTCAACCTCGATATCAAGCCGCCCGTCAATCCCGCCCATCGCGCGTTCTGGCGTGAATGCGACGTGCGCGACAAAGCCCTGCTCGGGCATGAGGTTTGCTCCTTCGCGCCGGACTATGTGATCCATCTCGCCGCCCGCACCGATCTGGCCGAGAAACGCAACCTTGCGGGCTATTCGGCCAATATCGAGGGCGTGGAAAATACGCTCGCCGCGGTTGCGAGCGCGGGTTCGGTGCGACGCGCGATTTTTGCCTCGAGCAGGATGGTTTGCCGTATAGGCTATCGGCCCGCGAGCGAGACTGATTACTGTCCGCCCAATCTGTACGGCGAGAGCAAGGTTATCGGCGAACAGATGGTGCGCACGGCGGGGTTGGCGTGCGATTGGCTGCTGGTGCGGCCGACCTCGATATGGGGACCGTGGTTCGATGTTCCCTACAAGATCTTTTTCACAACTATTGCCCGCGGCCTGTATTTTCATCCGGGCGGCTGCGATCCGGTAAAATCCTTCGGCTTCGTCGGCAACACGATCCATCAATTGCATCGGCTGCTCGACGCGCCGCGCGAAAGAGTGCGCGGGAAAACATACTATGTGTGTGACTACCCGCCGCTGCGCGTGCGCAAATGGGCCGAGATGATCCGGATCGCGATGCGGCGCCGGCCTATCCCCGTGCTTCCGATGCCCGCGCTGAGAGTAGTCGCCAGGTGCGGCGACGTGCTCGAGCGCGTGGGATGGTACCGGGTGCCGCTGACCCGTTTCCGACTGGATAACCTGATTACCGATATGGAATACGATACCGCCGAGCTTGCGAGCGTGTGCGGAGAGTTGCCATACGGTCTGGAACAGGGAGTGGCCGAGACGGTGGCGTGGATGCGCGCGGCGGGGGAGATCACCTGAGCGAGTCAGAGCGTCGCCGCGCGCCCGTGCAGTCCGGCGGCGAAATATTCGCAGTGACCGGTCACGGTCGCCGGTATCTTCGATGATAGGTCCGTTCGTTGCCATGGTCGCGTTCCTCGCGCTCGTGCTCTACGAGTTGAGACGCAGGGTTCCGATATGGCCGCTTTCGCCGGTCTGGCTGGTCATCGGCGGCTACCTGGCCATGGGCTTCGTGGGCCGCTACGGAATGAAATGGGCGGCCGCTCCATGGGGCCAGGGGTTTCTTTTTT
>JAKAVX010000313.1 GCA_021827465.1 Deltaproteobacteria bacterium
CGTGACTGGTCGCCACGCTGCGCCCAGCGCGGCAGTGCTAGTCAGGGCCAGCCGATACCAGCAGCCGCTCACTGCCCGGTCTGACATGCCTCCAGCTAGCAGTTTCGGGATCCTGGCGCAAGATCGAACGCAGCCCGTTGGCGAAGGTCAACTCGATCTTCGGGTTGACCTGCATCTGGCCGACGCCGCGCAACTGGTATTCGATCGGGTCCTCGATCGTTATGATGTTCTTTTCAGGCGAGTTGATACGCGACAGACAGGCGTAAAGCGTGGTCGTCTTGCCCGAACCGGTCGGTCCTGTGGCCAGGATGATTCCGTGGCTCTGGCGGATCAGCCGGTCGAGGCGGCGCAGGTTGTCGCCCGAGAATCCCAGCCGGTCGAGATCGACGTCCACCAGCGCCTGGGCGCGATCGAGCAGGCGCAGAACGATTCGTTCGCCGTACGCGGTCGGGATCGTCGAGACGCGGATGTCGATATCGCGACCGGCAATTCGTACCCTGATTCTGCCGTCCTGGGGCAGGCGCTTTTCGGCGATATCCAGCCCGGACATGACTTTGACGCGCGAGGTGATCGCCGCCTGGAAGCGCTTGGGCGGCGAGAGCACGTCATAGAGCATCCCGTCCACCCGGAAACGCACGACCAGTTCATTCTCGAAGCATTCGATATGTATATCGCTGGCGCGGTCCTTGACCGCCTGCGAGAGGAGTCCGTTGACGAGCTTGATGATCGGCGCGGCTTCGTCGGATTCGAGCAGATCGCGCGGTTCCTGGGCGAGTTCGCTGGCGACTACGTCGAGCCGTTCCTCTTCGAGGTCGATCATCAGGTCGGCGGCCGACGTCGTGGCCTGGTCGTAGGCGTGATTTATCGCTTCGTCCAGCACCTGCGCGGGCACCACCACCGCCCCAACCGGCATCCCGAACAGCACGCGAAGATCGTCTAGCGGTTCGTAATTGGACGGGTCGGCGATCGCGACGGTTATCACGCCGTCGGCGACGGCGAGCGGGAGCACGCGATTCTTCTTGGCGTAATTGATCGGAATTTTGGCGACGAGCGCGGTATCGAGCGTGTGCTCGTCCACATGGCCCCGGAACGGGAGCTGGTATTCCTGGGCGAGCGCGCGGGCAAGGCGTTGGGGCTCGAGCGCGCCCATCTCGACGAGCACGTCGGCCAGTTCTTGGCCGGCTTTTTTCCTCTGGCGAGCCTTGTCGAGATCCTGCTGCGAAACCCAGGATCGATCGAGAAGAATCGACTCAAAGCTCTTGCGTGCGGTTGCCACTCTTCCTCCCCACTAATCGCGCTGGCAATTCGTGGCCGTTGCCACAAGAACTTTGCATATGATGCGAATTCGGCGTCCGTTGGCTCGAATCTGCATCATTAGACCTTATCCGCACATAGCCATGCAAGCCTTTTCATAATCGGTGCGAATCGATCAGAAATGATATCCGCTGTTCGGGCCTATCGGCGAGCCGATTCCCGCGGAAAAGCCCGCTCCCTGCTTGGCCGGCATCGTATGCACAGCTTGGCCCCAGTTGGCTAGCTTGCCATTGATAAATTTCAGATCGAGAAAGGTTCCGGTATCGCCCGGCTTGGTCGAGGTGTACAGCAGCGCGGCGGTCATGTCGTTGGTGTTGGCATGGACTGCGTAACTCCAGACCTCGACGTTGGAGACCGGATAGCTGCGGATATCGGGCTCGCCCCATTTCTTATGGACCTCGAGCATGCTCTCGCCGACCTGGAGGCTCTCGCTCATGCGATGGCCCCGGATGCCCGAACCGGCCTGGTAAATCAGCCCGCATCCGCCCAGCGCGAACGCGGCGACAACGACAAACACGTAGCGGGTGACACTCATACTCACGATGCAATCCTGCGAAGTCCGTGCGGCTCTGTCAACGCATCGCGGGCCCCGAGCGGGATTGCTGAAGGCCGGAGGCTGCTTTGGCGTTCGTATGTGCTATAGAGCTTGAATCGCAAAGACGGGGGAGGCCGCGATGGCCCGAAAACTCCGGTTAGTCAAAGGCGGCGCGCAAAGGGGCGCCTTGGTCTACGGCATGCGGCTGTTCAGCGAGACGCCGGTCGCCTCGATCGAGGACGCCCACGTTACGCTCGCCGACGGCTCATCGGCACGGGTCGCGATGCATCTGATCGAAGGCAGCAAGGAGCAGATTCGCCGTCAACTGATGCGAAGTATCGACGCTTTTTTTGAACTGCTCGAGGAGCAATAGAGCTGGAGGTTGCGCACACGATGGAACTCAAGTTCGTCAAGTACGAGAAACGCGGTCATGTCGGCTACATCACCTTCAACCGGCCCGAGCGCATGAACGCGCTTCATCCGCCGTGCCATACCGAGATGGACCAGGTGTGGGACGACTTCGTCGCGGACAAGAATATATGGGTCGCGGTCGTCACCGGCGCGGGCGAGAAGGCTTTTTCCGCGGGCAACGATCTCAAGTGGACCGCGGAGCATCAGGGTGAGCAGTTGATGCGCTCCAAGGGCGGATTCGCCGGCATCACCGCCCGCTTCGACATCTACAAACCGATAATCGCGGCCGTAAACGGCTTCGCGCTGGGCGGGGGATTCGAGATCGCGCTCTCCTGCGACATCATTATTGCCGCCGATCACGCCCGCTTCGGATTGCCCGAGCCGCGCGTCGGCTTGATGGCGGCAGCCGGCGGAGTGCATCGCTTGCCGCGCCATATCCCGGTCAAGATCGCGATGGGCATGATGCTGACCGGCAAGCACATCACGGCCCAGGAGGCGGCGCGATGGGGCGTCGTCAATGAAGTCGTTCCGCTCAAGGACCTGATGCCGACGGCCGAGCGATGGGCCAACGAGATAATGGAATGCTCGCCGGTTTCGATCCAGGGCACCAAGGAAGCCGCGATGGTCGGTCTCGGGCGGCCTATCGACGAGGCGATCGAGCGTCATTACGAAGGGCAGGCGCGCCTGTTCCGCTCCAAGGACGCGGTCGAAGGACCGCGCGCGTTCGCGGAGAAGCGCAAGCCCACCTGGTCCGGAGAATAGGGCTTTGATCGAAGCGCTTCGTCTCGCGCAGAATATGGTGCCCACGGTGCTCAAGCTCATGATGAGCACTGCGTGGCCTCCGACCGAGACGGGCGCGTTCTGGGCGATAATCGCGGTATACGGGGTGGTTTCGGTCCTGTTCGACGACGAAACCCCGCGTGGAGTTCCCGGGATGGAGGATATCCGGATGCGCCGGCGTCCGCCTCCCGGCGAACCCGATTAGTTCCCCGAGTCCCCGGTCGCGGCGGTTCGCGCGTGGCCGAGATGGCGTGCGAAGAACGCCTCGATCCGCTTCCAGCTATCCTCAGACGCCTCGGCGTCGTATCCCACCCGCATCGGACCCCATCTGGCGAGCGTTGGAAGCACGCCTTCGTGCCGGCTCATGAAGCTGTGCCCCGCGTTGCGGTAGATCTTCACGTCGTGATCGACCCCGAGCTCGCTCAGCATCCGATCGAGCCTGCGGCCCTGCCCGGCGAACATCTTGTCGCGCTCGCCGTATCCGGCAACGACCGGACATACGCCGCTAAGCTGTTCCGCGTCTTTCGGCACGTCGCCGTAAAAGACCGCCGTCGCGCCGAGCGGAGCGCGCACCGCCCATAGCAGCGCGAATCCGCCGCCCATGCAGAACCCGATCGCGCCTATCCGCGACGGGTCGACGCCCTGTTGTTTCTGCAGGAATGCCCGCGCCGCCTCCAGATCGTCGAACGGACGTCCCCGCCCGGCGCCGAGCGCCCGTATCGTCTGCGCGATACAGATGAGCCGCGGACCGTAGCCGTCGAACAGGTCGGGCGCGAGCGCGGCGTATCCAAGATCGGCGACTCGCCCGGTGATACGCCGGATGTCGTCGTTGAGGCCCATGATCTCATGGATCACGACAACGCCCGGATGCGCGGCGCCGTCGGCGGGTATCGCCATCGCGGCGCGCATCGGATGGCCGTCGGCGGCGGGAAACGTGATGCCACGCGTATCCATCGCGATTTTCCTCCCCTTCGAGACTGCGCCGGCCCGCTGCGAGCGGGCGTTATTTTTTCGTGCGGCGTTTCGAGCGCGGCCCGGAGCCGTAATCGCCGAACGGGTCGTCGCGCTCGCGCACCGCCTGGCGGAATCCAACTTCGCCCGCGCGCGCGACGAAGTCCAACCCTTCCTGGGTATGCCGCGCGATACCGTCGAACAGCGAGCCGACCAGCCGCGAAGTCGAAAGCCCCATGTTCTCAGCCGTGTGATTGCAGAGCAGTTTTACCATCTGGAGTTGATTTTCCGGCACTCGCGCCATCCGCTCGGCAAGCGCGGTCGCGTGCGATTTAAGTTCGTCCTCGGGCACGGTTTCGAGAATAAACCCGATTCGCGCCGCTTCTTTTGCCGGAATTTCATCTCCGGTCAGCAAATATCGTTTCGCGCGCTCCAGTCCCATCCGATATACCCACATCGCGGTGGTCGG
>JAKAVX010000314.1 GCA_021827465.1 Deltaproteobacteria bacterium
CTCCTCGCTCGGCGAGTCGAGGGGAACGTCGATACCCTGCCGGAAGTCCGCGCGCGCTTCACTCAGAAATATGATCGCTTCGGCGGCTTCGAGCTGTGCGAAGAACAACCGGTGTTGGCGGCCGTCGCGACGCCAGTAGTTGAGCAGGTCGAGTGTGGTGCGCGTCACTCCCGGATAGCCGGCCTTGCGCCACTTCTTCACCTCGGCGCGGATTCGGTTGACCAGTTCAAGCGGCGTCCAGACGCCGCGCGCTTCGTGCTCGCCATCGGCCGGCGGCGCCTTCGGATCGCGATAGAAGTATCCGGCTTCACGCCTGCCGGGCTTTTTCTCGGGCTCCTGGCCCTCCTCGATGTTCCAGTGCCAAGCCGGTTCCTCGAACGGCGCGTTGAGTATCGGTTCTGGTACTTCGTAGTCAGCCATCACCACCTGGCCCGGTCAATTTTCCCCTCTCCTGGAGGGAGAAGGGTTAGGGGTGAGGTAGCTTCCGCTACGATCCTGCTAAGCACGCCGGGAAGGTCCGTTACGACGGCTTCATTGCACACCCGGACCGTGCGTATTCCAAGCTCGGAAAATGCGCGGTCGCGCACACTATCGTACTCGGCGCGGCCAAGGTGGGAATCGCCGTCGACCTCGATTACCAGCCGCGCGCGAGCGCAATAGAAATCGGCTACGAACCCGGCAACGACTTGCTGGCGCCTGAAATGGAGATTCGCAAGAGAGTTATTTCTGAGCGCACTCCATAGTATTCCCTCTTCGCGCGTCATCGCTCGGCGCAACTGCTTCGCGAGCAGGAGCTTTTCGGGAGCGACCGGCTGGTTGCGGGTTATTCTCATGACCTCTCCCCTGACCCCTCTCCCTTCAGGAGAGGGGAACCCGCGGTTTCTGCGGTAATTAGCTCCTCTCGCGTCAGGAGGGGGAACCTGTAGTTTCTGCGGCAATTTCTGCCGGGCTTTCCGCGGCGAGTAGCTGGAGATTATGTTGTACTTGACAGAAAGCGTTTGATGCGTTATTTTTGAACCATGAACGTCAAGGTTGAAGCTGGGAAGCCCAAGACGGTTCAGCCGTCGATCATGCTCAAGGAGCTAATCGAGCGCTTCAAGGACGAGAACGCCTGCAAGGCATATCTGCGTGATGCCCGCTGGGCCGATGGCGTCGTGAAGTGCCCTCGTTGCGGAAACGATAAGGTCTACACGCTCAAGCAGCCGTTCAAGTGGCAGTGCCAGAAGTGCGCGCCTAAGGGCTACCGCTTCAGCGTCACGACCGGCACGATCTTCGAGAACACGAAATACCCGCTTAGCATTTGGTTCCAGGTCGCTTACCTGATGACGCAGAGCAAGAAGGGCATGAGTGCCCTACAGATTCACCGCCAGATCGGATCGGGCGATTATCGAACCGCGTGGTTCATGTGCCATCGGCTACGGGCTGCGATGGAGAACGAGACCTTCGAGAAGCTGGCGGGCGAAGTTGAGGTTGACGAAGCCTACGTCGGCGGCAAGCGGGGCAACAAACACGCGAAGAACCGCGCTCCTCATGAGCGCGGCCCGCATGGAAAGGCTGCCGTTCTAGGCGCAATCTCGCGCAAGGGCAGCGTCGTGGCCAAGGTTGCCGAGAGGCTGAACACGGACGCGATTGAAAGCTTCGTCAATGCCGTGGTCGATAAGCGGGTGAAGCTGGTCGCGACCGATGAGTCTCCGATGTATCTCAGGCTCAAGGAACAGGGCTACGCGCATGAGCAAGTCGATCACAAGAACGAGAAGTACGTGATCGGACTGGCGCACACTAACTCGATTGAATCGTTCTGGTTGCTGAAGCGTGGGATCATGGGCAGTTATCACAAGGTTTCCAAGGACTATTTGCCCTTGTACGTGAACGAGTTTGCTTGGCGTTTCAATAATCGCGGGAATCCTGATATTTTCCAGCAACTAATTTCATCGTGCTAGTATGTCGCGCCGACCGAAACAACCGGCTCTGACTTTGGATCTGGACGACCCGAAGATTACGGCGGTTGCCTTCCGAAAGGCAGTCGATGCGTTTTTCTCCGTGGTTGACGACGTATCGCGTCAGATCGCGGGGAGCGCCTCGCGTGTGAGTTGGGTAGTGTCCGTCAGGGGTGGGAGCATTCACCTAAGCGCAACGCCTGAAGCGCAGAAGCCAGACGTTGCTAGCAAAATTCCGCAGATCGCGCGAGCGGTGAAATCGGGCATAGCCTTGGTCAGCCGCCGACCGGAACGCCCGCGTTACTTCAGCGATGATGCCTTGCGACGAGTTCGAGAGCTGGCCAGCATCTCCGGACCTAAGCAGGTTCAGACCGTAAATGTAACGCTTGCGAAGAGCACCGCGAAACTAACGCAGAGAACGGTGGCGAATATTGATGCGTTGCTCGGAACTCACGTGCGGGATTATGGGACGCTGGAAGGTCGGCTTATGGTTCTTTCCGCTCAAGGCGGCCCGAATATCGCCGTAGTCGATCCGCTGACTGATCGTGCCGTGCGGTGCTGGGTTAGCGACCGGCAGTTAGATGAAGCTCTTAGGGCGTTCAGACGACGCGTAGCTGTTACGGGTCTGATTGCTTACCGCAGCGATGGTCAGCCCAACAGCATCCAGGTTGACGACTTCACTGTGTTTCCGGATTCCTCTGAATTACCGAGTGCCGACGAGGTTCACGGCATTTTGAGCAAGACCGAATGAACGTTCCTCGCCGGTATTGGGACAGTTCCACGTTTCTAGCGTGGCTCCTGCCTGAGCCGGAGAGAGAGGACGAGTGTTATTCGGTGTTGAAGGCAGCGGAACATGGCGATTTACAGATCGTCACGTTAGCGCTTACTCTAACAGAAGTGATCAAGCTAAAGGGCGCGCCCGAACTTAGGCGCGAGCACGAATCAAAAGTCGCGAAGTTCTTTCAGAACGAATACATCGTGTTGCGCAACGTCGATCGATTCGTGGCACTCGCGGCGCGGCGGCTCGTCTGGGAGCAGGGTCTAATGCCCAGAGACTCCATTCATGTCGCCACTGCGCTTCACTGGAAAATCACCGTTTTCGATACCTACGACGACGGCTTGCTTAAGCTAAACGGCAAACTAGCCATGAGTGAGGGCAATCCGAACAGTCCAAAACTGGAAATCACGACACCGCATCAGCCGATGCAGCTACCTCTCATAGCCGAAGAAGATGAGCGCCCAAAAAAAGAAGAAGAATCCGGCGAGGAATGAGCCAATGCCGCAAGAACCGGACTCAATGGAACGCTTCGATAAGATTATGCGCGCTCTGGTCGCTGTATCCAAAAAGGAAGCGATCAAAAACATGAAAGAAAAGATCGCTCAAAAGAGGCGCAGCCGCGTTCAACGAAGGAAACGCGACTAGATCAAGAAATGTCCTCAGTAGGTTCTGAATCCTGGTGGTAGAGCCACCCGAATCCCGTACCAGCGGCCGTCGTTATTGTTCCAGAGGTCAAGACCGTAGTGACTGCGGTGAGAAGGCCGACGCGCATTGGCGCGATCAAACCAAGCGCGTCGGCCATTAGCAGGCATAAGCAAACTACCACCGTCAGACCTAAAGCAGGACAGAGTACGTACCAAAGAACCGATTCTCGGACGAGATGCTTACGCGCTCGAATGGCATCGTCCAAGCCAAAAACGTAGCGCTCTACGCGGAGCGCCTCTTTCCCCTCTTTAATCAAGGGGCCTCACTTCTGAGAGAATCGGCATTTCCAACTCCTTGTAAGAGTCTTTCTTTTCGTCGATGGACGCGATCACCCGGCCAGCTTTGCGTTCCTTGATCGCCCATTTCAAAAGCGTTAGCGCTGCGTTCACGAATTCTTTTTTCGTGGACACCCGCGCCTCTTGCATCAGGGATTCGATCTCCCGCATCTTTTCGCCGTTAAATTCTATATTTAAACGCTCTGTAGCCATGATTATCTGCGATTGGCAGACCTGAGAGGTTCGCCGTTGCGCCGTTTAGTTTCCTTTTTTTGATTAACGACATGACCTTTTCCCGCGCCTCAAAAATCCTGGCCGGGATCCTCTCCACCACTACATTACGTACGAACGCTTCCACTTTTAGGTCCTGCTTTTCCCGCCTCTTCGGCAGAGGTTTGGATAAGGCATCTGTCCGATCGCTGGACATTTCCCTCGTCTCCTTATGAGCATTTCTCCTTTAGCCATGGCCGTCCGTGCCTCCTTGGGTTTCCATCAGCGTGTCGCACCCCGCCTCCCCACGGGCAGATTATGTACAATCTATGCGCATAATGCAAGCGGTATCCGCTCCATATCCGACCTGTCACGTCCACCTTACCGGCTTTCACTGTCATCTTCAACATAATCGCCGAGTAGCTCATCTCCCGCCATACGCGGGATCGATTTGCTCGTATTACGGCACAAGGTGCTTGACCACCATCAATTCATTGCCGCGGTCGTCTATCACCTTGACCGCGATCTGGCTATGCTCGCCGGCTTCGAACG
>JAKAVX010000315.1 GCA_021827465.1 Deltaproteobacteria bacterium
CTTGGAAGCGAGCCCGGAGGGCATCGTGCCGTCGTCAACGATTGTCACATTCGGCGAAGCGACCTGATGGCCCAGGCGATCGAGCAGGAACGAGGCGCTCTTGTAGAGCGCTGTTCCCGAGGCCGCGCCGGCGAGCGAGCGGATAAGACCGGCGGCCATCTCGGGATCGAAAATCACGGGCGCGCGCGTGGTGCCGATCTTGCGCGCGCCGAGGCGGCGAAGCGCGCGTTTTGCCGCCGTCGCGCCGATCGATTCGGCCGCCTCGAGCTTGTCGAACATCCGGTTCGCCGTGTACCAGTAGCCGACCTGCATCCCGCTTTCGTCCTGCGCTATCGGCATCACGCTCAGGCTGTACGAGGTGCCCGAGTATTCGCCGGCGAAGCCCTGGCTGTTCGCGAACATCACGTGGTAGCGGCCCGAATCGAATTCGGCGCCTTCGGAATTCTTTATCCGGCTGTCGCCCTTGAGTGCGGCGTACTCGGAGGCGCGGGCGAGATCGAGCGCCTTTTGCGCTTCGATTATCCCGTGCTCCTGGTCGGCGAGCCTGAGATCCGGAAAGGCCGCAGGATGAAGCGCGCGATCGGGCAGGCCCGACCATGGATCGGGCGCGGTAAGCCGCGCCAGTTTCACGGTCTCGCCGATAAACTCCGCGAGCGAGCCGCGTTCGATCTCGGCGGTTGAGGAAGTCGCCGAACGATGATCGAAAAAGGCGCGAAGGCCGAGCCGGCGCTCGCGCGAACTCTTGAGTTTCTCGATCTCGCCGAGCCTGACCCGCGCGGAGATCGACTCCGCGCCGATCATAAGCACTTCGGCCGCGCTCGCGCCGCATCGCTTCGCCTCGTCGAGCGCCCATTGGGCAAGCGCTAAATCCATCTCTGCCATCGCCAATCCTCGCTTCCCTGCTAGGCGCGCGTTCCGCCAACCGTGATTCCGTCGATACGGAGGGTCGGAAGTCCGACTCCGACCGGAACCGACTGACCGTCCTTGCCGCAGGTTCCGATACCCGGGTCGAGATGCATGTCGTTCGCCACCATCGTGACCCGCGTCAGCACGTCGGGTCCGTTGCCGATAAGCGTCGCGCCCTTGACCGGACGGGTCACGTGGCCGTCCTCGATCAGGTAGGCCTCGCTCGCGGAAAAGACAAACTTGCCGTTGGTTATATCGACCTGTCCGCCGCCGAAACTCACCGCGTAAAGCCCGTTTTTGACCGATTTGATCACGTCCTCGGGCGTGCTCTCGCCGGCGAGCATGAAGGTGTTGGTCATCCGGGGCATCGGCGTATGCGCGAAGCTCTCGCGGCGGCCGTTGCCCGTGGGCTCCATCTTCATGAGCCGCGCGTTGAGGCGGTCCTGCATGTAGCCGCGCAGGATACCCTTCTCAATCAGCACGGTGCGGGTGGTCGGCGTGCCTTCGTCGTCGACGTTGAGGCTGCCGCGGCGGTTGACCATCGTGCCGTCGTCGATAACCGTGCAGAGTTCGCTTGCGACGCGCTGGCCGATTCGCCCGGAGAAAGCGGACACGCCCTTTCGGTTGAAGTCGCCTTCGAGCCCGTGGCCGATCGCCTCGTGGAGCAGGATTCCCGGCCATCCGGGGCCGAGCACAACGACCATCTGGCCGGCCGGCGCATCAACGGCGTCGAGATTGACGATCGCCTGACGGGCGGCCTCTCGCGCGTACTCGCGCCACTTCTCGCCCTCGAGAAGGTAGCGCCATTCGACGCGTCCGCCTCCGCCGTAGGTGCCGACCTGGCGGTTCTGGCCGTCCTCGGCGATAACCGTGACACTGAGGCGGCATAGCGGTTGGACGTCGGCGGCGATTTTGCCCTCGCTCGTGACGATCATCACGACCTTCTGTTCGGCCGCGAACGAGGCCATCACCTTTTTCACCCGCGGGTCGTAGGCGCGCGCGACGGTGTCGATTTCCGAGAGCAGCCGGGCGCGTTCCTCGACCGGCACGTCGAGCGGCGTGCTTTCGAGTTCGTAGAGATTGTGACGTTTGACGATCGCGCCGACGTGAATAGGCGCGATACTGCGGCCGGTCTCCTCGGCGATAGCGCGCGCGCTCTCGGCCGCAAGGCGCATCGTGTCCACGGTTACTTCGTCGGAATAGGCGTAGCCGGTGCGGTCCTCGGCGCACACGCGCACGCCAACGCCCTGGCTCACACTCTTGCTCGTGTGATTCACCATCGAGTCTTCCAGGGCGAGCGCCTCGGCGTTGCGGTACTCGAAGTAGAGGTCCGCATAGTCGGCCTTGCGCTCGAGCGCGGCGCCAAGGATCAAATCCAGGGCCGACTCGGTCATTCCGAACCGGTTCAGGAAAAACTTCTCAGGCTTTATCAGTTCGTCTGCCATTGTGAATTCCCGAGGATCTCGTTTCGCTGGGGCTCATCGGGAAGTCTATCAAAGCGGTCCGTCGCGGGCGAATTTCCGGCATGCGGGTTTGCAACCTGATATGGCGCGGCGTCCGCATCGGCGGTTAGGATACGGCCATGGCTTCGGTAACGCGCGAGACGCTGGCGATCGTCGACAAGCTCATGCTCGAGATTGTCGAGTACCAGGAAAACAAAGTGCTCATGATGGCGCGGCAAATCCATCCCGGAGTCACCTCCGAGGACATTCGCAACCCGCACGATTTCCCCGCTCTGCGCGACAATGCCGAGTGGAATTTCGAGGACGGAATCCTGTCGGGATACAAGAGCGCGCATATGGCGCTTCGCGCGAAGATTCTGGAACTGATCTCCTGAAAACCATCGCCGGCGGCGGCCCGCGAGAGCTGAAATCGCCCTCGCGCGGCGAATAGCGCGGCGACGCTGAATCGCCGATCGCCTCCGCACGAAAAAAAGAAGACCCGCGACATCGCGGGTCTTCGATCGAACCGGTTCTTGATGGCGCGGGTCAGGCGCCCGCGGCGGCGCGCTGCCCGCCGCCCTCCGTCTCCGTCGGCTCCTTGCGGCGGCGGCGCTTTTTGGGCTTGGCCTGTTCCTCGCCGCCGACGAATTCGATTATCGAAAGCGGCGCAGCGTCGCCACGGCGGAATCCGAACTTGACGACCCGGGTGTAGCCGCCGTTGCGGTCCTTGAAGCGCGGGGCAAGCTCGTCGAACAACTGCTTGACGAGCTTATGGGACCGGATGAAATCGAAGGCGCGCCGGCGCGCGGCGAGATCGCCGCGCTTTCCGAGCGTCACCATCCGATCGGCCACGCGCCTCAGTTCCTTGGCCTTGGCGTCGGTCGTCTTGATACGGCCGGCGCGCAGCAGGGCCAGGAACATATTGCGGAACAGCGCCTTGCGATGGGCCGAGGTGCGGTTAAGTTTTCTCCCCGAATTGAGGTGACGCATGATTCGCTCCGAACACGCAGGCTAATCGAATCGTCAGGCCGACTCGCGCCGCTCGTGCTCCTCCCACATCTTGTCGAGTTCGCTGCGCGCCGGCAGATTCTCAAGCCGCATCCCGAGCGAAAGCCCCATGTCGGCGAGGACTTCCTTGATCTCGTTGAGCGATTTGCGGCCGAAGTTCTTGATCCTGAGCATGTCCTGCTCGGTGCGCTGCACGAGTTCGCCGATATACTTGATGTCAGCGTTCTGAAGGCCGTTGAAAGCGCGCACCGAGATCGGAAGCCCCTCCACCGGCCGGTAGAGCAGCTCGTTGATAGCAGGACGCGCCTCGGCTCCGGCCTCGGGCGCCGGGGCTTCGATTTCCTCTTCGACGCCCGCGAAGATCGACATCTGATCGCGCCCCACCCGCGCTCCATAGGTAAGCGCCTCGCGCGGCGAGATCGAACCGTCGGTCCAGATCTCGAGCGTGAGCCGGTCGTAGTCGGTGCGCTGGCCGACGCGGGCGTTGGTCACGACGAAGTTGACTTTGCGGATGGGGGAGAAGATGCAGTCGAGGCGGATGGTGCCGATCGGCTCCTCGTCCGCGCCGCGTTCGGCAGGCACATAGCCGCGCCCGCGCTTGATTACCATCTCGAGATCGAGTTCGGCGCCCTTGTCGAGGGTCGCGATATGCTGGTCGGGAGTGAGGATTTCCAGGCTCGGTCCCGCCGTGATATCGCGCGCGGTGACGACCGCCTCGCCCTTGACCTTGAGGGAAGCGGTGATCTGCTCGCCTTCATGCAGGCGCACGCGCACTTCCTTCAGGTTGAGCACGATATCGGTGACGTCTTCCTTGACTCCCGGAAGAGTCGAAAACTCGTGGAGAACGTCCTTGATACGGACAGCCGTGATCGCGTAGCCCGGCAGCGAGGAGAGAAGAATCCGGCGCAGCGCGTTGCCGATCGTGGTCCCGAAACCGCGCTCCAGAGGCTCGGCAACGAACTTGCCGTAGGTCTCGGTGACTTCCTTCTCGTCGAACTCGATACCTTTGGGTTTGATCAGGTCACGCCAATCATTCTGCATATTTGCCGCTCTTAACGGGATGGATTTCGCGGTCCCGGGCGGGCCGATGCCGCGCC
>JAKAVX010000316.1 GCA_021827465.1 Deltaproteobacteria bacterium
GGCCCGGACGCGTCGCCGGGGGACGCTTCAGGTTCTCCGGACGCGAAGTGCGCCTGCCGATCAACGAGCCCGCACGCGGCAACGCTATACACGGGCTGGTTTACAATCGCCGCTTCAGCGTGAAACCGCGCGGTCCGTATTATCTGAGCGCGGAGCTCGATTCGGCGTCGGACCCTGAGCTCACGGCTATCTGGCCCTACCCGTTTCGACTCGGGATTGACTACGAGATCGGGAGCGGACTCAGGATGGGCGCGTCGGTCGTCAATACCGGCACGTCCGCGATGCCGTTCGGTCTCGGATTCCATCCGTATTTCCATGCGCCGTTCGGCGGTCGTGCGGGTCGCCAGTCGGTGATGCTCAAGGTTGACGCGGACAGCAGATGGGGCCTCGACGCGGGGCTGATTCCGACCGGGCAACGCGATCCGGTCGCGGGCGACTTCGATCTAAGGTGCCCCGTTGCGCTCGACGGCAAATCGTACGACGATGTTTTCCTGCGCTCCAACCCGTCGGCTGACGCGCCCGCCGCAAGACTGGTCGATCCCGCGACGCGCTTGGTGGTGGAGCTGTGGGCCGCTGCGGCCTTTCGCGAGGTCGTGGTGTACGCGCCGCCCGATCGCGCCGTCGTCTCGCTCGAGCCGTACACCTGCGCGCCCGACGCGTTCAATCTCTGCGCGCGTGGAATTCCCGCAGGCATGATCGAACTCGCGCCGGGCGCACGGTTCGAGGCTTCCTTCGAGATAAGGCTCAGCGCCCCTTGAACTTGGGATCGCGCCGACCGGCGATCGCAGAGGCTCCCTCGCGGAAGTCCTCGGTCATGAGCAGCGAGCTTTGTACCAGCGCCTCCAGGTCCAGGAATGTCGACTTGTCCACGCTATGCCCGATATCGACGAGCCGCTTGGCGAGTCCCACCGCAAGCGGCGCATTGCGCGCCATCTCGCGCGCCAGTTCCTCGGCCGCCGGGATATGCTGCCCCGCGCCGACCGCCCGGTTCACCAACCCGATTCGCACCGCGTCCTCCGCGTCGATCATGCGCGCGGTCATAATCAGCTCCTTCGCCATCGCGTAACCGACCGTGCGCACCAGCCGGGTCGTGCCGCCCACGTCCGGGACCAGCCCTAGCCTCACTTCGGGCATCCCGAGCCGCGTTCCCGCCGCCGCGATACGCGCGTCGCACGCGAGCGCAAGCTCCAGTCCGAGTCCGCCCACGTAACCGTGCAGCGCGCCGATTACAGGCTTCTCGATCCGCTCGAGCGCGTCGAGCGAGGCCTGCGAATCGTGCACGAAACGGCGAAACCCGGCCAGATCGGGTCCGCCGCCCGAACCGCTCGCGCCGCCCTCTGAAGCAAGCGAGGTGAAATCTATTCCGGCCGAGAACACCTGTCCCTCGCCGTAGAGAATGATCGCGCGCACCGAGGGCTGGTCGGCCTCCGCCAGCGCCTCCGGAATCGCGCGCAGGACCTGGTTGCTGATCGCGTTGCGCTTCTCGGGACGGTTCAACGCCACGTAGGCGAGCTCGCCCTCGATTCTTACCGTAACGGGTTTGTCCGACATCGAATCCTCGCAAAATCGGTTTCCGCCGAGCCTAACCCCGCGCGATCGCCGCAGGCAAGCAGCCGCAAGCGCGCATGACCCTCGCGTCTGCATCCATACGGAGCAAGGTTCATCGCTCGTTAATCAGTCGATGGATAAAACAGTAGTAATTTCGACACTGGCACGGATTTGGCTCCCCGTATGCGTGAAACTCGCCCCAGGGAGACACGCATATGCACCGTCTCAAAATCATGTCTCTGGTGATGCTCTTTATCGTCTCGGTGGCGATAACGCCGACGATTGGCAGAACTGTCGAAGCCGAAGGAGGCGGTGTCGCGAGCGGAGCCACAATTGCCGAAATGATCAGGAACGCGAAGACTGCGGAAGATCATTTGAAAATAGCGGAATACTTCGACAAACAGCCGCAGGAAGCGGGACAGAAAGCCCGGGACAGTGCCGCGTTCGCGCGATGCTACGAGGCGACCCGCAAGCTCGGCAGCAAGCGCGCCACCTCGGCCAGAGGCGAATGCATCCTCGAACAGAGGCAGTACGGGAAGATAGCCGCCGAGGATCGCAAGCTCGCGAAGATTCATCGCGAACTCGCTGCGGAACTGGAAAAAGAGGGGAAAAAATAAGCTCCCCGGGGAGCGGGTCGATGCGACGAGGCTCGCAACTATGACCGCCCGGCCAACCCCGGGTCGGCGCCGCATCCCGGGCCGGACGAAGAGCCGTCAGGAGAGAGACCGTGATTCCCCCGCGTTCCGATGGCCCGGCTTGCCAATGGTTCTGAACCGACGAGCTTAAGCCGCGACCGGCTCATCCGCTGTATCCGGATGCTCGCCTTGGGCCTCGCCCTGCCTAGACCGGATGGACCGGACCGGCGGGCACGTTGACAAATTACTTCGGGTACCTGGATGCGGCCGCGATACTCGCGCGGGGTAGGAAGGTCATGTCCGAAGGCCGTTCAGCCGGGGCGAAATCCTCGCCTGCTCGCGGGTGGCCCCGTTTCTTGGCCCTCTCCCATTTTTCGACATGGAAAAGTGCTGCGGCGAGTCCGGCGCCGCATTGAGCGCCGGACTCGGCCGTTATGGTATCAGCGCTGAAGCTGAGCTATCGCGGATTTTACCAGCGATCGCGTCCGCGGCCTGCGCCGCCACCACCGCCGCCGCCCCTTCGATCACGGTTGCCGCCGCCGCCGCCGAAGCCTGACTCGCGCGGCTTGGCCTCGCTCACCTTGATGTTACGGCCCTTGAGCTCCGTTTCATTGAACTGCGAGATCGCCTTTGAAGCCTCGTCGGAACTCGACATCTCGACGAAGCCGAAGCCCTTTGACTGGCCCGAGAATTTGTCCGTGATCACCGTGGCGCTTTGCACCTCACCGGCTTGTGAGAAGAGGTCGCGGAGATCGTCATTGGAGACCGAATAGGCGAGATTGCCTACGTACAGTTTGCTGGGCATTTGCCCTCCGAAAGGTTTATTTTTTGAAGTGACTCCGAACAGGCAGTCCGGGATTGGTTCCCGGCCAGAATGAAAGGAATGTCCAAAACTGAAAGTACCTTACGCCTTTTGAACGGGTAATGATAGGGCCCAACTGTTTTTTTGGCGAATCGGGCTACGGATGCCTGAATTCTGACAAGGTCACGGCGAAAGCCGCCGCTTTCCCAGCCTGATATAACGTGCCTGGCGCGAGGGGACGGTTACACAGCCGGTTTAACGCTGGCCGCAAACATCAAGTTTACTGTCCCGGATGCTGTGCCACGCAAGTTAAGCTGCAGGCAGGTCCTTATCGTGAAAGGCGCAGGGCGAGTCCCGCCTCTTTCACCTCAATCGTGCTGCCCGGAACAACGTTCGACAGGGGTGTCCGCCGCGAGACGCGCTTTTGCGCGAATCGCATTCTGGTCTTTGCGTGCCCGTGCGGCCCGGGCTGCAACGTGCGGTTGATCGATCAGGGCCCGGAATTGCGCAAGGTGCCGAGCCCACCATTGGTCCGCCTCCGCCAACCCGGCGCGATTGGCTCCGGCCCGGGATTTCGAACCATGACGCCATCGACGCCAGTCGCGATAAAGCGCGTCGATACTGTCGGTCATATCGACTCCCGCCTTTACAAGTGCTTCCCGCGTCAGCCGGTATTCCTCGTCAAGCCTGACGGCGGCGGCGATAGTTAACTTCGGATCCGGCCTGCTGATGACGGCGGAATTGAATATTTGTGGTGTTTTCTTCATTCGGATCTTACAAAATAAACCTGCACCTGCACGGATAATTATATTCTTTTCGTGCCGCCGATGATATGCGCCTGGCCAATATGTTTCGCGGATGGAGCAACCGCACGGCCTTCAGCAATAAATGAAGGAGAAATTACCGCTCTCGTTCTCGCCGCGCTGCGATAGAGTTGATGCGTGAACGTGATATGCTGGCGCGATGGACCAGTCAGCCGAAAGTGAAGCGCTCGAGGAAGCTTTGGATCTCGATCGATTTGTCAGAGCCGTGCGCCGGATGCCCACCGTTCCCGGAAGTGCGATCGATAAAATAGTTGCCGACGCGGAGGCCGGGCTGATTGCAAACCGAATCGCGCGTCGCCGGAAGTAAAGTATCGGTCCCTCGGCGATCGAGGCCGGGCGATCGCGCAGGAACGCGCAATTATGCAATTGGTTTGTGAATATTGCCGGGAAGCGCCTGTGAAGAAATTACTCACGAAGTTGGACAGTGACTACTATGACGGAAAACCAATGGGATACTCACGATTTCAAGGTGAAGATGCTCGATTGGTCGCCCGCGCGAGGATCGCGCCTGGCTCATACGTGCCGGCGATGCGGCCGGGGGTGTCGAGGTTTTACCGTACCTGTCCACGGGGGAAGGGCGATCGAGGGCGAGGGCGGGGCTCGGCAGGCGTCGGTGACCAGCCAGTGGC
>JAKAVX010000317.1 GCA_021827465.1 Deltaproteobacteria bacterium
GACAGCCTCGCGAACCATCTCGACAAGCTCGAAACCCGCGTCGCCGCCGGCTGAGCCGTTAATCCCGCCAATCCGCGTCCGGGCAATCCCCGACGGCTCCGCAGGAACGCGCTGTCTTAGCGGCGGTGGCCGGCGCGAATCGGCTTTCGTTGCGCGCGGACCGCGCCGGGCAAATCCACGGGATGCTCGCGGGGGCTGAGACCGTTCAGGACCAGGTAGTAGAGTTCGGCGTACGCCTCGGACATCGTAAGACCGCACTGCGCGAGGAACCCCGGGTCCGACATGCGGCTTACCGTGTGGATGAGGACCTCGGCGACGAGCTTGGAGTGAACCCGCGCGCACTCACCCTTGCGTATCCCGATTTCGACCAGCCTCTCCAGCCCCGCGACGCGCATGCGCTGATGCTCGCGCAGGGTGCGGCGCCCGGGCTCGAAGCGATCGAGGTCGCGCACGAAGTCGGCGCTCGCGGTGCGGGTCCCGCGAACCGCGGCGTTCAGGTAGCCGGCTACCGAGGAGATCCAGTTCGGCGCTCCGCGCGCCGCGGCGTCGCCCTCCTCGCGCACCCGGGTTAGAAAACGCCGGATTACCAGCGTGAAAAGCTGCTCGCGGCTGAGCGCGATCGAATAGAGCGTGCGCTTGGAGCAATGCACCCGCCGGGCAAAATCCTCCATCGTGAAGTGCAGGAAGCCCTCCGCGAAGAAAAGACTCTCGAGTTCCTCGAGCACCCGCGCGACGCGCGGCGTGAGAGGCTTCGCCTGTATCCGGCGACGTTCGGCCTCCAGCTTGAGTTCATTCTCCATCGCCAATGCCTTAGCGTCCCTGAGCATGCGCGACAAGTCCGGCCCCGTGAAAAGGGCGAAACCCGGGCGCGCCGCCCGCGCGCGTGGACCGGGCGCGTCGGATGCGCCGGTTGGCCTATCCCTCCGATTCAGCCATCTAATGTGGTACGAATTCGGCGAACGAAATTTCTTGTTTGACGCACGGTACTGAAACGTCATATTGAGTACCGTCCGAATCTCCGGGAGAGCGTGGCCGTGCGAGCCGCGCCGCCGTTTCGCGCAGGGGACACGCGACGCACGGCGCAATACTCGGACCAGGGCGCAATCGTGAGCGAGCCGAACTCCGCCGCTCACGGGGCGTCGGCCGCCGCGACAGAGATTCACGGCGAGTCATCGTGAGACGGGACCCGAACGCGCAAGCCGGGGGCAGGAAAAGTCATTTATGGCGTGGAAAGTAACGATCGATAACGGTTCGACGTTCACGGACGGATGTCTGTTCACCGAGGCCGGCGCGCTCTCGGTCAAGGTTCTGACCACTCCCTACGATTTGATGAGTTGCCTGGTCGAGGTGTTCCGGGCGCTCGCGCGCGGGTCGGGACTCGGCGGCGAAGCCGAGCTTCTGCGCCGCGTCGGCGAGGTGCGCTACTCGACGACGGCGGGCACCAACGCGCTGCTGGTGCGCAAGGGCGCGCGCGTGGGCCTGGTCGTCGGCGGCGACGCGGCCGTGGATCTCTATGGTCTTCGCAGCCGCGCCCCGGAAATGATCGACACGATCGTTTCGGCGCGCGTGGCCGGGCTGGAGCCGTGCGGCGAGAGCTCCGAGGAACTGGACCGCGTGCTGCTCGCCGCGATCCGCGAACTGCTCAACAAGGGCGCGCAATCGATCCTGATTTCGCTGCCGGGCGCGTGGGGCGCTGAACTCGAGCGCCAGGCCAAGAGCCGGTATATGAAGCTTTTGCCGGGGCATCTGCTGGGCGCGGTCCCGATACTGTTCTCGCGCGAGCTGTGCTCCGACCCCGACGACGCGCGCCGCACCGCAACCGGCCTGCTCAACGCGTTTCTCCATCGCGACATGGCGGCGTTCCTGTATCACGCCGACAACTGGCTCAGGGAGCGCCACGTCGAGCAGCCGCTGCGCATCATGCGCAACGACCAGGGATGCGGCCGGGTCGCCAAGACAACCGCCGTCAAAACGCTGGATTCCGGTCCGATGGGCGGGCTGCTGGGCGCGGCGGAGCTTTCAAGGCGTATCGGCGCTGCCCGGGTCATAACCATGGACGTGGGAGGAACCAGCACCGATTTCGGGCTGGTCGAGAACCATCGCCCCATCACGGAGCTTTTCGGCAGCGTGCACGAGCTTCCGCTCAGTTTTTCGCTGCCTGCGCTTCGCACGGCGGCGCTCGGCGGAGGCTCGATCGTCAGGGTGCGCAACGGGCGCGTGCAAATAGGTCCCGACAGCGCGGGCGCGCTTCCCGGTCCCGCGTGTTTCGGCAGAGGCGGACAGGAGCCCACGCTCACCGACGCAGCTCTGCTGGCGGGCTACCTGAAAGCGCAGGGATTTGCCGCGGGCGCGCTCTCCTTGCAGGAGAATCTCGCCGAGCGCGCGATTCTCGAGCAAGTCGCCAAGCCGCTCGGGCTGCGCGACGCTTTGGCCGGCGCGTGGGCGATCCTGGAGGCGTTCAGTCTGCGCGCCGCCGAGACCATCGGTGCGGTGCTCAAGCATCGGAACTGGAAGCCCGAGGACGCGACCATGATTTGCTACGGCGGTTCCGGCCCGCTGCTGGCCTGTATCGCGGCGGAGCACGCCGGTATCCGCAACGTGGTGATTCCTCCGCACTCGTCGAATTTCAGCGCGATGGGCGTCGCGTTCAGCGGGCTTACCCACGAGTACCGATGGATAGCGGATTCGTCGCCGGCCGACGGCGCCGCGTCGCGAGCGATCGAGGCGGTGCGCGAACGGGCCGCGCGCGACATGTTCGGCGAAGGCGTGACGAGCGACGAGACCGTGATTTCGATCCGTCTCCATTGCAACGGAACCGAGCGCTACCTCGACACTGCCGAAAATCTCGGTGTTCTTATCGAGGGCGCGAATGGGACCACGGTTCTTGATTACCGGCTGGCGAAACGCGCCAGCGCCGAGGGCAATCCGCATCTGGTTGAGCGCGGGCGCGGCGCGCAGACGGCGGCCGCTCAGCGTGAAGTGCTGGTGGCCGGGGCGCGCCGCGGCGTCGATCTGGTTGCGGCCGAGAGCGTTTCCGTAGGCGACAAGGGCGCCGGTCCGTGCCTTCTCGAGTCGCCCTACTGGAGCGCGATGCTGCCGGGCGGATGGCGATGGAATCTGACCGAGGATGGGTTCAGGCTCGCGCGCTGAGCGAGCGGCGCGCCGCCGAAACGGGAGAGACACGATGCGAGTGCCGATTACCGAGTACCTGGAAATAGATCTCGACGCGGAGCGATGGCTGTGCCGGCGATGCGGCGCGGATCTCGGCTCCGCGCGCGACAATTACAAGCGCGGGCTTCTGGTTTACGATCGCGACCCGCGCGAAATCCATCAGCCCATCCTCGATTCCGAGCGCTATCGTTTCACCTTTGCGCCGGACCCGCGATGGTGCCGGATTCTCGAATACTACTGTCCCAGTTGTGCGAGCCAGATCGAGACCGAATATCTTCCGCCCGGCCATCCCCCGCTCCGCGACATCGAGCTCGACCTCGACGATCTGAAGCGGCGATGGACCGAGAGCAAGTAACCGGGACGAAAATTCAGCAAGAGGACAGGCGAGGCTATCCGTGCGACGACTGGCGGTAGACGTTGGCGGCACTTTCACCGACTGTTTCGTTGAATGGGACGGTCAGCATATCGAGAGCAAGGCTCTCACCACGCATCACAATCTCGCGGTGGGCTTCCTTGAGGCCGTCGATCGCGGAGCGGCGCAACTGCGCATCGAAACCGGGCGATTGCTGGCAAGCGTCGATTCGGTGCGTTACGGCACCACGCTCGGCACCAACGCGCTAATCGAGCGGCGCGGCCCGCGGCTCGGCGTGATCGTCACGATGGGCTTCGAGTGCGGGATGAAGCTCTCGCGCGGACGCGGTTACGGCGACGGACTGCCGCGCCATCTGCAGGTCGATCTCGCCAGCGCAACGCGGCCCGCGCCGATGGTCGAGCAGGCCCTCATCGTGGGCATCCACGAGCGAATCGACGCGCGCGGCGAGGTGCTGCTGCCGCTCAACGCCGACGACGTGCGCGCCAAGGTGCGAAGGCTGGTCGACCAGGGCGCGCAGGGATTCGTCGTCGCGCTGGTGAACTCGGTCGTGAACACCGCGCACGAGGAGCAGATCGAGGAAATCATCCGCGACGAATATCCCTCCACGCTCTTCGGCTCATTCCCCGTCATCCTGAGCCATCGTATCTCGCGGCGAAAATCGGAATACGCGCGGATGATGGCGGCGGTGGTGTGCGGCTTCCTGCACGAGCAGATGTTCTACTCGCTCGGCAATCTCGAAGAGGCGCTTCGCGAGCGCAACTACCGAAAGCCGGTGCTCCTGATTCACAACACCGGCGGGATGGCGTCGCTGGAATCGACCCACGCGCTGCAAACGATACATTCGGGCCCGGTCGCGGGACTCGGCGCGGGCGAGGGT
>JAKAVX010000318.1:0-1023 GCA_021827465.1 Deltaproteobacteria bacterium
CGCGCGAAGGGGCTCATATCGTTGCGGGCGACTACGGACGCTCGATGAAGGAATATCCGGACGCGAAGTTCGGCCAGATGGGGGAACTCGAGGCGCTAGCGGGCGAGATTCGAAAGCTCGGCCGGCGATGCCTTCCGGTCAGGGTTGACGTGACCGACGAGGGCGAAGTGTCCGCGATGGCCGAAGCGGCGTGGAAGGAATTCGGCAGGGTCGACATTTTGTGCAACAACGCAGGCGGCGGCGTGGGCGGCGGCCCCGTCATCCAGCAGACGCTCGATTCATGGAGCAAGACGATCGCGATCAACCTGACCGGCACGTTCCTATGCGCCAAGCACGTCGCGCCGAAGATCATCGAGGGCGGACGTGGCGGACGGATTGTCAACACCGCCTCAATTGCGGGAAAGCGCGGCGGTCCCGGGATGGCGGCGTATTGCGCGGCGAAGCACGGCGTCGTCGGGCTGACGCGAAGCCTTGCGCTGGAGCTTGGGCAGTTCGGAATAACGGTCAACGCGGTATGCCCCGGATTCGTCGAGACGCAGCTATTCGAGGGACTGCTCCAGATGGTCGGCGCGGCGCGGAGCTTGACGCGCGAGCAGGCGATCCAGAGTTTCGTCGCGCAGGTGCCGATGGGCCGGATGGAGACGGGCGACGACGTGGCGAATGTGGTCGCGTTCCTGGCCTCGGACGACGGCGGCTACATGACCGGGCAGGCGCTGAATATCTGCGGCGGCGTCGAAGTGCATTAACGGGTCGGGCGCGGTGGCGTGCGGTCGATTTATCGGCACACGCCCGCCGCCCTGTTCCATTCTGCGTGACAGATTTTCGCTGCGCGGAAGGCCCTTTATCTGCGCGCGTCAGCTCCGGACGTTACGCCTCGGCGAGCGAAGTAATCCGCGAAGCGCTCAGGTTGCTGGAGGAGCGCGACCAGCTGAGTCAGTGGCACGAGGAGGTTCGGCTTGGGCTCGAGCATCTCGACCAGGGGCGGCGGCATCGGCCTTTCCATAGCGACGTCGTGAAACGCAT
>JAKAVX010000318.1:1033-4413 GCA_021827465.1 Deltaproteobacteria bacterium
GGTCGCGGTGAGCGGGCTCGTACTCTCAGAGCTGGCAACAACTGTGGTGTTCCGTAAATACGTTTCCGACTGGGGAACTGCGGAATGAGATTCTTCGCTTCGCTCAGAATGACAGAAGCGGCCGTTCTTTCTTGTCATTCTGAGCGGAGGCTGCCGGAGCGAAGAATCCCATGCCACTGACGGCCGCTTCAACTCATTTGCGGGACAGGACACTACGTGGTCTTCTATCGTGAAAGCGGCAATGGAATAGAAGTGGCTCGGGTGCTCCACGGCCGTCGCGATATTCCGCCGCTTTTCCGTTCTTGAGCGCGCCTTGCCATCCGCGTGAAGTGCTCGCGCGGCGGCGGCAGACGGCCGCCGCGCGAGTTTGGACGAGTTCAGGGGCGCGTTAGTACTGCTTGATCACTTTGGCGCGGCCTTCTTCGTCGTAGGTGTAGACCGCGTCGGCGCTCTCGTCGCGGGTGCGCTTGTGAGTGCCGTCGCAGAACGGCTTGTTCTTCGAGAGACCGCACGCGCAGATGTAAACCGGCAGCACGGTTCCCTCGGGAATTTCGTACGGAGTGTTTCGTTCGTGTTTGACCAGTCGAGCCATGAAAGAAACTCCCTCGATTATTTTGTGATGACGCGCCGCGGCGGCGTCGCGGGACTGCGGGCCACCCGCGCTTTCATCGGCCACTAAAGACCAGCGCGCGCCGGATAGTCAATTGCTCCGAACCCTCGGTACCTGAAAGGGACCTCGGCAGGACCAGGGCGCGCTTCGCGGACGAGGAACCGGCGCCGGCTTCGCTTTCGCGAGGCTGTCCGAGGCGCGTCGTCTCAGGAAGTATCACGCCTAGCTGAGTGGCTGATGGATTGCCTCGGCCGCTTCGGATGGCGGGGCGTGCTTGCGATGCGCGTCGGCGCCGAGGACCACCGCCAGCACTCCGCTTATCACGATCAGCATGCCGATTACCATCCGGGCGGTCGGATGCTCGCCGAGAAAGACGACCGCCATCAGGATCGAGAGCATCGGCACGCCCGGGACCACCAGCGCCGTCGTCCATGAAAGCGAGAGGCGGCTGATCGCGCCGTACCAGGTAAGCGCGCTCAGGAAATAGACGAAGAATCCCGTCATCGCGAGGACCGCGGCAAGCCGAGGGTCGGCAAGCTCGCCTATCGAATGGCGGTCGAAGACGAGAAAGATCGGCGTGAAGACCATCGCCGCGTAAATGAAGCGGCCGGCCGTGATGGTAACCGGCGTAAGCGGCGGCATTATCCTAAGGCCGAGCACGTGCGCCGTCTGCCAGAAGAGCGGCGTCACAAAAATCAGGAGCGCCGCGTAAATCGGGGAAAAGACGCCGCCGCCCGCCCAGAACACCGACCCGATCCCGGCCAAGACGGTCATCGTGGCGAGGATCTGCCGTCCGGTCGGGCGCTCACCGACCACAACGGTAGCGAGGACGAGCGAATAGACCGGTTCGGCCTGGAGCAGGATCACGGCGGCGATCGCGTCGATATGCCTTAGCCCGTAGATGAGCGTCAGGCTGGTGGCGACGGTTCCCGACATCGCCATTAGAAACAATCGTCCCGCGTACCGCGGATCGACAAGGTAGCGAAGCTCGTTCCTTGCGTAGAGCAAGGGCAGGGTGCATAGCGAGGCTATTATCACCGCGCCTTCGCAGAACAGCATTGGGTCGAGTCTCAGCGCCCCGTATCGGGTCAGTACCGGCTGCGCGGCGCCGATAGCGGTGTTGGTGACGGCGAGCAGGACGCCGATCTTGAAAGCGAGCGCTCTCGAAGAGCTCGTGCGCGCATCGATCGGTGCGTCGGAGGCTTTATCGGAAGAGAGCCGGTTCATGCGCGTGACCAGACTGTTGCGATTATGAAGGTGGTGAGCGCGAGGCGATACCATGCGAAGGACTGATAGGCTCGGGCTTTGCGCGAAACGTCGGGTACGACGGTAAGCGCCTGACCAAGACCTATGAGAATGATAGACCTTTGATTTCTATGTCATTATGATATGCGATTGCGTCTTTTCGATATCTTAAATCAGCAAAAATGGAAAGCGGCGGGAACTCAATAAACGCTTGGATTCGGCGGAAGCGCCCCTCTTGAAGCTCAGAAATCATTCTTGTTCGTGCGTATGGCTGAGCCAGTAAGACGCTTCCCAAAGGGGTCTGCTGGGGCAAATGACACTTCAAAACAAAACACTGCTGCACTTGACGCACCATGTGGTTCTCATAGAATGAGGCTGATTCTCGTGGGGAGGGGACAACAGGGCTCAGGAGGCCCTGAAAGTATGCGAGGCACAAAAGGCAAGGTTATCCCTTTGCGCGAAGGCGACTCGGTCGGCGAGGGCGGCGAAGACGCGAGCAGCACCCTTCAAGCTTTGCAGGCTGCTTCGCATAGGCCGTTCCCAGCGGTCTCGACGACGCCGAGACTGCCGCTGATGATCCCGGATGAGATTCTCGACTATTACGGCTGGGTATTCTGCCAAGGTGGGTTCCTTAACCTGCAAATGACCTTCGAGCAGTTTCTCGCCGTCGTCGCCGCAGTAAGCCCCTCCGCCCTCTGTCCGGAGTACGATCCCAGCGAAGGCGTTGCGGCCGACTGAACGAGGTCGACCTTTCTTGCGTCCCGGTACCCTGCGGGGAAGCCGCGGATGCCTGGTGACGCGACCCGGTGCTGCGTCGATAATCCAGGCGTGTATTGACCGGACACGGTAGTTTCATCGCGCCGCCCATCCAGTCCGACATCATTATGATTATGGCGAGGACGCCGGCGTATGCTTCCGGCTCCCGGGCAGAAGGTTGTCCCGAACCCATACGCTCTGCACCCCTGCAAGGTCGGTCGGGGAGTTCAGGTTGTTGTCCTTGGCTATCTGCCGCCAGTTGTCAGCGTTGCCGGTGACCCGCTTGGCAAGCTGAGTCAGGTTCTCTCCGGGTAACAGCGCGAAGTTCACGCCGCCGCTGCTGGGCGTGGATGGAGGCGGCGGAAACTTCATCGCGTACTGGTCGAACTGCTCGAACAGATGGAGCTTGACGCTCGGTTTGAACTGGTCGATGTCCTTCTCGGGGATGTCCTCGGCGCGGACGTTTGCGACAATCTTGCTCTGGCGGCCGGAGAGCGGTAGCACCCGGATCTCGTAACGGTAGCGCGGGCTCACGCCGACCAAGTCCGAGAAGACCCCGACCGGCAGGTCAGCCTTCTGCCATTCGCTGACGACGAGCTTTTCGGGTTTAACGTTGAACAGAACCCCGTCGCCGCGAAGCACATCCTGGACCATCACGAAGGTCTGGGAAGCGGGGAAGTTGCTGACGTGCTCCTCGCCTACGGCGTACTCGGAGCCGCCGCCGGCGGCCGAATAGGTGAAATAGCCAGCGTAGCATCCGCTTATCAGC
>JAKAVX010000319.1 GCA_021827465.1 Deltaproteobacteria bacterium
GCCACCGCACCCAGGGAGAGGGTGGAGACGGACGGTGGCGGGGTCGGCGACGGACCGGGCTCACCGGAGGCCTGGGCGTCGAGCGGCGGCCGGTCGGACGGCGGACCGGGATCGGCAGGGGACGGGCGGCGAGCACGGAAATCATTACGGTCTTTACGGGCAAAGATGCTTTAGGATGCATATAATTGTTGATGCGGGCAAGGCTAGGGAAATTGGCGATGAAACCTCGGCGGCGCGGAGCCGTCTTTTATGCTGGAGGGTTTGACAGAGGGGATACCGACCGGGTAGATTGGCTAATTCGGCACCTATGGCTGCTTTTGAGCACGCTCTCGCCGAGAATGCTGGCTGTCGAACCTGTCCTTCCCCACTTCTAATGTGCGTTGATTCTGCTATCCTCCCGCTCCGAACCCGGTGCGGCGTTTGAATTGGCGGAATTGTTGAAGAATGAAGCCAAAGTTTGAAGGAAAAGACTTACAAGGCCTGGTCGACCTCGGACGCGAGCAGGGCTATCTGACTTTCGACCAGGTTAACGACTTCCTGCCCCAGGATGTCGCCTCGCCGGCCGATATCAGGGCCGCTCTGGACAGCTTCGAAGACCTTGATATCAAGGTGCTCGAGGAAGTCCCTTCCACCGACGGCGCCGAGAGCGAAGGCGAGACCGAGACTCGCGAGGAACCGGAGGAAGCCCCCGAAGCGCCGGCCGTCGAAACGGTAGGCGAATCGGCGGACCCGGTCCGTCTCTACCTGAAGGAGATGGGCAACTTCCAGCTCCTGTCGCGCGAGCAGGAGGTCGAGATCGCCAAGCGAATCGAGGCTGGCGAAAACGAAGTCGAGGAGGAAGTCCTCGGCTCGCCGGTCACCATCGAGCGCGTTATAGGACTTGCCGAAGGGGTTCTCGCCGGCGAGGCCGACCTTCGCGAAATCTACGAGGAGAGCGAAGAGCCCTCGTCGGACTCCGAGGAAGAGCCCGGCCCCGAGGCCGACGAAAAGCAGCTCAAGAAGCTCCAGGCTTCACTCAAAAAGCTCACCGAACACCGCACCAAGCTCGAGAAGCTCGAGGCGGAGCTCTTCCATGGCAAGCCGGGACCACGGCGCAAGCCCCGGCTCGAGAAGGAATACGAGCAAGGCAAGGGCCGGCTGATAAAGGAGCTGCGTGCGATGCAGCTCTCGCATCGGCTGCGCGAATCGATCATCGGGGAGATGCGCCGGTTGTTGTTCGACTATCGGAACGCGCAGCGCCGGATCGAGCGCTACGAGCAGGAGACCGGCCGTTCCAAGTCGCATCTTCTGAAGGAAGCCTCTGAGGCCGAGGATCGCCGGCACGTCCTCAAAGTCGGAGATACCCGCGAGAACCTGCTCGACATCGCCCACAACATCAAGGAAGCGCAGAAAGCGATGAAGGCGATCGAGAAGCGCGTCAAGGCCTCGGGTGAGGACTTCGCTCGCTCGCTCGAAACGATCGCCGCCGGGCAGGACAAGAGCCGCCGCGCCAAGAAGGAGCTTACCGAGGCCAACCTGCGCCTGGTCGTCAGCCTTGCCAAGCGTTACACCAACCGCGGGCTCGGCTTCCTGGACCTGATCCAGGAGGGCAATATCGGCCTGATGCGCGCGGTGGACAAGTTCGAATACCAGCGCGGATACAAGTTCTCGACCTACGCGACCTGGTGGATAAGGCAGTCGATGTCCGGCGCGCTCGCCGACCAGGGCCGGACCATCCGAATCCCGGTCCACATGGTCGAGACGATAAACAAGCTGCTGCGCGTGACGCGGCTCCTGGTCCAGCGCCTGGGACGCGAGCCGAGCCCCGAGGAAATTGCCGAGCAGATGGAGATGCCGCTCGACAAGGTCCAGAAGGTGCTCAAGATCGTCAAGGAGCCGATTTCGCTGGAAACCCCGATCGGCGACGAGGAGGAAAGTTCGCTGGGCGATTTCGTCGAGGACGAGCTGGCGCCTTCGCCGGTCGATTCGGCGATCCAGTCGAACCTGGGCGAGCAGACCCGCAAGGTGCTCGCGACGCTGACCCCGCGTGAGGAGCAGATCCTGAGGATGCGCTTCGGGATCGGTCAGAAGACCGACTACACGCTCGAAGAGGTCGGCAAGCAGTTCGCGGTCACCCGCGAGCGTATCCGCCAGATCGAGGCCAAGGCGCTGCGCAAGCTGCGCCAGACCGGCCGCTCGCGAACCCTGGAGGGCTTCCAGGAGCACGAATAAGCGGCAAGTTCGTTTTTGGATCAACGGCCCGGAGCGTTATGCCCGGGCCGTTTGTTTTTGCCCGCCGATCACGCCGGCGGCGCGAAGCCGCGCGATTTCTCCGGCGTCGATTCCGTACTCGCCGAGCACCTCGTCGGTATTCTCGCCGAGAAGCGACGGACGCGAGATCTTGCCCGGCGTTTCCGCGAGCTTCGCGGCAAGCCCGGTGGTCATAAAGGTGCCCAGGACAGGATGATCCATCCGGAGCAGCATCTCGCGCGCCGCGGTCTGCGGATGCTGAAACATCTCTTCGATCGTCAGGATCGGCCCGGACGGGATGCCCTCGCGGTTGAACAGCTCGATCCAGTAGTCGGCGGGATGGCCCGCAAGAGCGCGGTCGATCTCGTCGCTTAGCGCGCCACGGTTTCTGACCCGCGTCGCGACCGTTGTGAAGCGCTCGTCGGCGGCGAGTTCCGGCCTTCCGATCGCCCCGGTGAACTTGCGCCACATCGCCTCGTTTCCGACCGCTATATTGAACGGCCGATCGGCGGCGCGGAAGACGCCGTGCGGCGCGGAGAGCGGATGATGGTTGCCCTGCGGGCGCGGCGATTTGCCGGTCTCGAAATAGATGCCCGCCGACCAGCTAAGGATGCTGACGATCGATTCGAGCAGTGAAGTCTCGACGCGCTGGCCCTTGCCGGTGCGATGGCGCGCCTCGAGCGCGAGCAGGACGCCCTGGGCGGCGAAGATTCCCGCGAGGAGATCGCAGATGGCGATTCCGACCCGGGTTGGCCCGCTCTGCTCGGTCCCCGTGACGCTCATCAAGCCCGACATCCCCTGCGCGATCTGGTCGAACCCGGGACGGTCACGGAACGGGCCGGTTGGGCCGAAACCCGAGATATTGCAGGTGATGATGCGCGGGTTGCGCGCCGAGAGCGTCGCGTGGCCAAGACCCATCGCGTCCATCACGCCGGGCCTGAAGTTGTCGACGATAACGTCGGCGCGGTCCGCGAGCGTGAGCAGGAGGTCGCGGCCCTCGGGTTTCTTTATCGACAACTGGACGCTTTTCTTGGAGCGGTTCGCGCTCAGGAAGAAATAGCTGTCGCGCCCGGTATATTTGCCCATCTCCGAGCGTCCGCCCTCGACCGGCTCGATCTTGAGCACTTCCGCGCCATAGTCGCCCAGGATTTGGGTGGAGAACGGACCGGCCAGGTAGCGCGTCAGATCGAGAACCCGTATTCCTTTGAGCGGCGCCTCGCCGTCCATCGAAAATCCCTCCCCCATTGCTCGATTTTTATTGCGCTCGCCCGATGCCGCACGCGGCTGGCAAGCTGCATGCATCAGCCTGTAACACGTCTTGGGATTGCGCGTCTAAGAGTCAGAGAGACCTCGCTGGCGACTGGGCGATGGCGGCTTATAATGGAATTATCCAGATGACGCTTTTCTCCCGGAAAATTGCGCGGTGGGCGCTGCTCCTCGTCGTGATTGTGGCCGGCGTGGCCGCTTATACGCTGATGCGCGGCGGAGAAGAGGCGCCGCGGTACGTGACCGCGCCGGTCACGCGCGGCTCGATTGTCAGGTCGGTCAGCGCAACCGGGACGGTGAATCCCGTCACCACGGTCCAGGTCGGAAGCTACGTTTCGGGGCCGATCCAGTCGATTTACGCCGATTTCAATTCGCCGGTTAAACAGGGCCAGCTAATCGCGAAGATCGACCCGCGCCCATTCGAGGTCAAGGTCGCCGAGTCGCGCGCAGCGCTCGCCAATGCGCGCGCCCAACTCGAAAAGGACAAGGCCGCGCTCGCCTATAACAAGATAACCTGGGAACGCGATCGACAGCTCCTGAAGAGCCGCGTGGTCTCTCAGGACCAGGTCGACAGCGCCTACAGCACCTACCAGCAATCCAAAGCGCAGGTCGATCTCGACAAGGCCAATATCATGCAGCAGAAGGCGAATCTGCAGGAGGCCGAAGTCAACCTCGGTTACACCAATATCGTCTCGCCGGTCGACGGCACGGTGGTCTCACGCAACGTGGACGTGGGGCAGACGGTCGCGGCGAGCTTCCAGACGCCCACGCTGTTCCTGATCGCAAGGGACCTGACCAAGATGCAGGTCGACACCAACGTCAGCGAATCTGACATCGGCAACGTCCATTCAGGCGAAAACGCGGAATTCACGGTGGACGCGTTTCCGGATCGGAAATTCGAAGGCGCGGTCGGG
>JAKAVX010000320.1 GCA_021827465.1 Deltaproteobacteria bacterium
ATCTCGCGCCCGTTCGACCAGCAGCGCCTGCAGTTCGGACTGCTCGATCGCGGGCTCCGCGCCGCCGCGCTTTCCCGCGTAGACCATCTCCGCGGTCGCCGGGGCGAGCCGCAGCAGGCCGGGATTGACCAGGCTGTCGTAAACCACGACCTCGGCGCGCGAGAGAATCTCCGCGCCGCGAAGCGTTATCAGATCGATCGCGCCAGGTCCGGCGCCGACCAGGTAAACTTTTCCCGTGCGCTCACTCATCGGCCAGAAGTTCGCCCGCCCCGCGCGAGAGCATCTGATTGCCCAGCTTCGCTCCAAGCGCCGAAGCGCCGGATTCGGAAGCGCCCCGGGCGTGCACGACGCTTATTTCGTCGGAAAGCTCGCGCCGGCCGTCGAGGCTGAACAGGATCGCGCGCATCGAAAGCCGCTCGCCATCGAGCGTCGCCTTGACTCCCACCGGCGTCACGCACGAGGCGCCGATAGTTGCGAGAAACGACCGCTCGGCGGCGGTTTCGGCGCGTGCGGACGCGTCGTCGAGACGCCCGAGTGCGTCCTCGATTTCGGCCGAGCCGCCGGGCTTCCGATCCGCGAGCGCTTCTATCGCAAGCGCGCCCTGCGCGGCGGCCGGGATGAAGTCCCGCTCGTCGAGCGGGTGCAACAGGACTTTCTCCGCGCGGCCGAGTCGTTTAAGCCCCGCAACCGCGATAACGATTGCACCGAGCTCGCCGCTTTCGACTTTCGAAAGGCGAGTATCGACGTTGCCGCGCAGCGCAACCACCTCGAGCCCGGGATTCAGCCGAAGCGCCATGAAACGCCGGCGCATCGAGGAGGTCCCAAGGCGCGACCCGCGCGGCAGCTCGCGAACTCCCACGCCGCCACGGCTTATCAGCGCGTCGCGCGGGTCCTCGCGCGCAGGCACCGCGGCGATACGGTAGGCCGCTGCGAGCGCGGCCGGCAGATCCTTCATCGAGTGAACCGCGATATCGGCCCTGCCGTCGGCGAGCGCCTGTTCCAGCTCCTTGATGAAAAGCCCCTTGCCGCCGACCCGCGCGAGCGACGCGCTCTTCATCCGATCGCCGCTCGTGCTTATCGGAACGATCTCGCTACGTAGCCCGGGAAGAAGCTCCGACAGGCGCGCGCGCATCATCTCGGTCTGCGCGAGGGCGAGTGCGCTCGGACGCGAGCCAATCTTAAGAACGAACGGCATGGCGGTTAAGCGCGAAGGTCAAATCGGCTCGCCGTCGTCGTCGGGATCGTCGATCGCGCCGGCGGCCAGCGCGCCCGAGCCGTCGCAAAGCAGGCGGCGCGCTACTTCGGCGGTGTAGAGGGGATCGGGAGCCGCGGTTCCGTTGCTTCGAAGCCCGGACAATACGCGATGGAGCAGCTTGTTGACGAGGCCGCGGGTGAGCCGCTCGACCCGTTCGCGCTCGGGTTCGGGCAGGCTGAGGAGCCATGCGCGATGGCGTTCGAGCTCGATGTCGCGCAGGTGCTCCATGCTGTTGCGGATATCGTTGATGGTCGGCACGATCTCCAGCTCGCGCATCCAGCGGGCGAACGATTCGATTTCCTCCTCGACGATAGCCGCGGCCTTCTCGGCCTCGCGCTGGCGCTCGCTCAAGGATTTGTTGGCGACCGCGTCGAGATCGTCGATATCGTAGAGGTAGATGTTCTCGAGCGTGTTGAGTCGGTCGTCGAAGTTGCGCGGAACGCCGAGGTCGATGAGAAACATCGGCCGGTAGCGCCGCTCGCGGAGCACCGCCTCGAGATCGGGCGCGGTAAGGATCGGCCGGGTGACCGCAAGCGAGCCGATCACGATATCCGCCATACGCAGATAGGGCTTGTAGTTTTCGAGCGGGACCGCGGTGCCGCCCAGCTCGCGCGCAAGGCCGACGGCACGGTCGAAGGTGCGCGAGGTGACGAGCAGCGATTCGATTCCGACCGAGGCGAGCGCGTGCGCGGTAAGCTCGGCCATCTTGCCCGCCCCCATCAGCATCACGGTCTTGTCCTTGAGCGTGTCGAAAATCTGCCCCGCGAGCCCGATCGCGACCGAACTCAGCGAGACCGAGCCGTGGCCGATAAGCGTCGACTTGCGCACCCGCTTGGCCACCGAAAAGGTTTTGTGAAAGGCGCGATGGAGGACGAGGCTGACCGTGCCGGCGTCGGCCGCGAGCGCGTAGGCGAGCTTCACCTGGCCGAGAATCTGCGGCTCGCCGACGACCATCGAGTCGAGGCTCGCGCCGACGCGGAACAGATGGCGAATCGCCTCGCGCCCTTCGAGCCGGTAGAGCGAGGCGGCGAAGCTCGCCACATCCACGGAGCGATCCGCGCCGAGGAACCCCGCCACGTCGTCGCACGCGCGCGCGGCGTCGGAGGCGACGCCGATCACCTCGACCCGGTTGCAGGTCGAAAGCAGCGCAGCCTCGGCGACCGAACCGACCGCGCCGCGCATGCGGCGCAGCGCCGGCGCGACTTCCGCCTCGGCAAAAGCGAGCCGCTCGCGGACCGCGATCGGGGCGGTGCGATGGTTCACGCCAAGAATGAAGAACGTCGTCTCCATCCCTATCCGAAGCTCCCGCTATGCTTGCCCGGAAAGACCAGGCTCACGCCGACAAACGAGCCCACCAGCAGCGTGAAAACCACGATCGTGAGCGCCGCGGCGCGCCTGCCGCGCCATCCGACCGTCAGGCGCGATTCGAGCAGGGCGGCGTACATGAACCAGATTACGAGCGACCACGACTCCTTGGGATCCCACGACCAGAAATGGCCCCAGGTGGAGTCGGCCCAGATTGCGCCCGTGATTATCGCCGCGCTCAGCATCAGGAACCCCCACGCGAGCAGGCGGTAGTTTATTCGATCGAGTTTCTCGAGGCTCGGCATGCCCGCGTCGGGCGGACCAAGCGCGCGCTTGGCCTTGAGCTTGGATTCGTAGAGCAGGTAGGTGAGGCTCACCACCGCCGCCAACGCGAACATCGCGTAGCCGAGAAAGGCGAGCGTCACATGAATCGGCAGCCACACGCTGCGCAGCGCCTCGGGCAGCACCAGCCGCGCGTGGCGCATCGTGACGTACGCCACACCTGCGCTGAGAGTGACGGCGCTCCCGACCAGGGCCCCTATCACCGCCATCCTGAACCGTACGATGAGAACCAGTCCCGCGAGCGCCGTCAGCCATGAGAAGAAGGCGAGCGACTCCTCGAAATTGGCGACCGGGATGTTCCCCGCGCGCATCCCGCGCACGAGCAGGTCGACCGCCTGGAATCCGGCTCCGGCGGCCAGCGCTATCGTGGCAGGGCGGGTCCATCGACGTCCGCCCGACAGGCGGTCAGTGATGAAGCCGACCGTCCCGACCGCATAACAGGCTATGGCTGGCGGATACCAGAGCGTGTCCATCGCTCGAGGCTAACGACCCACCTCCGAGGCCGGCTCGGAAGCCGCAAGCGCCGTCGCCGTGAAGCCCAAACCCTCGAGCCCGGCGCCGACATGCCGCATCAGAAGCCGGTTTGTTCCCTCGATATCGCCGCGCCGAAGCCGCGCAGGCAGGCTGGAGGCGGCAAGCCGCGCCATCCGAAGCGCCCGGCGGGCCGGATCGGCCTCGACCGCGCGCAGATGGCGCCGGGCGGCGCGATGCACCTCGAGGGCAAGCGCATACTCGTTGCCGAGCAGGCGCTCGATCCTTTCGCGTATCCGCCTGGCCATCGCGGGACTCGCGCCGGCCGTCGAAACCGCAACCGTGAGCGCGCCGCGCCTTACCGTCGAGGGTGAGATGAAGCTGCACAGCTCGGGGACGTCAACCACGTTGATCGGGATGCCGCACTCGTGCGCCTCGCGCGAGACCGCGCGCTGCACCCCGGCGTCGTTGGTCGCGACGAAGACGAGCGCGAAGCCGCGAAGGTCGCCGGGAAGGTATTCGCGCGCGAGCAGACGCAACTTTCCGGCCCGCGCCAGCCCGTCGATTTCAGGCGTCGCCTCGGGGCTTATCACGGTTACCGCCGCGCCCGCCTCAAGCAATGCCTTAACTTTGCGCCAGGCCACGGATCCTGCGCCCACCACCAGGCAGGGACGACGCTGCGTCTCAAAAAATATGGGCAGGTAAGCCATACAAACGAGTAGATTCTATTATACCTTCACCTTTGGGAACAGGGCTTGCTGGAGCCAGGGACAAGCCATGTGAGAGGACGAGAGCAAGCGATGCAGACACCCCTTCGCGCAATCAACCGTACCCGTCAGACCGTGCTGTGCGAGCGCATGGAAACGGCGGGCAGCCTCGCCGAGCAGAGCCGCGGCCTTTTGGGACGCTCGGGCCTGGAACCCGGGTCGGGGATGCTGTTCGTTTCCGGGCGGCTTACGCCATTCATGTGGATGCACATGTTCTTCATGCGCTTTCCGATAGATATCGTCTTTCTCGACCGCAACAGATCGGA
>JAKAVX010000321.1 GCA_021827465.1 Deltaproteobacteria bacterium
AGAGTTGCCGGCCGTCACCTGTCCGTCGGGCTTGAACGACGGTTTCAGCGCGGCGAGTTTCTCCATGCTGGTTTCCGCGCGCGGTCCCTGGTCAACGTCTACAGTGCCCTCGGGCAGCGCGACCGGAACGATCTCTTCCTTGAAGCGCTCGCGCGCCGCTATTGCGCGCTGATTCGAACGCAGCGAGAAGGCGTCCGATTGCTCGCGGGTTATCTTGTACATGGCGGCGAGGCGCTCGGCGGTAAGCCCCATGAAGACCATGTCCTGCGGGAACATCTCGAACAGCTTCGGGTTCGGCGACACCCCGGAGCCCATCGGAACGTGCGTCATGTGCTCGACTCCGCCCGCGACCACGACTTCGCCGTTCCCGGTCATTATTTCCATCGCGCCGAAGTTCATTGCCTGCAGGCTCGAACCGCATTGCCGCTCGACCGTGGTCCCCGCCACTTCGACCGGCAATCCGGAGAGGAGCCCAATCATCCGTCCGATGTTCAGTCCCTGCTCGCCCGTCTGATTGGCGCATCCCCAGACGACGTCTTCGATCTCCGTCGGGTCAAGCTTGGGATTGTTCTCGATAAGACGCTTGACGCATAGCACGCCCAAGTCGTCGGCTCGCACCTCGCGGTAATAACCCTTGTCGCGCCCCGCGCGTCCGATCGGCGTTCTGACGCCGTCAACGATTACGACTTCACGCATGAAAGGTATCCTCCGGCCTGCGCCCGGCGGCGGGAGCGCATGCACGATATCATATGATACTCCTGCTCTTTAGCTCGGCGACACGGGATTCGCCGTAGCCCAAAACCTCGCGCAGCACCTCTTCGGTATGCTCGCCGAGGCGCGGAGAGCGGGTGTCGGGCGCGGCCGTCGAGCCGGGACTTTTGAGCGGCGACCCCGGCACGACGAGGTCCTGGCAGCTCGGATGCTCGGCGCGAAGAATCATGCGGCGTTCGAGCAGATGCGGATTTTTGGTCACTTCCTCGACGTTGGCTATCGGCGCGCACGGCACGCCCGCATCGCCGAGGCAGGTGAGCCAATGCTCGCGCGAGCGGGTGACGAAGAGCCGGGCGAGAATCGCCTCGAGTTCGCCGTGATGCGCGGTGCGGTCGGCGTTCAGGCGAAAGCGCGGGTCGTGCTTAAGTTCCGGCATCCCGATAGCGTCGCACATCCGCTGCCATAGCGCCTCGTTGCCCGCGCCCGCGACGAAGTATCCGTCGTCCGCGTGGAACTGCTGAAACGGCGTAATCGAGGGATGGCGGGTGCCGAGCGGACCTGGGACCTTGCTCGATATGGAAAACCGCGCGAGCGCGTCCTCCAGCATCGCAACCTGGCAATCGAGCATCGCGATATCCACGTGCTGGCCGCGCCCGGTGCGCTCGCGCAGCCGAAGCGCACTCAGGATACCGACGACACCATAGAGCGCCGCGCTGAGATCGCCGATCGACACGCCACATCGAAGCGGCTCGCCGCCGGGATAGCCGGTGATACTCATCGTGCCGCCCAGCGCCTGCGCGACGATATCGTAGGCCGGCGCGGACGCCATCGGGCCAGTCTGCCCAAAACCCGAGATCGAGCACAGGATGATTCCGGGATTGGCGCGGGCGAGGCTCGCGTAGCCGACGCCGAAACGGTCCATCGTGCCGGGCGAGAAATTCTCAACCACAACATCGGATTTTGCCGTAAGTTCGAGCATGATCGCGGCGCCTTCGGGGCTTCTGAGATCGAGCGTGACGCTCTTCTTGCCCCGATTCACGCTGTAGTAATAGCCGGAATCGCCCCCCGGCATTATCGGCGCGTATCCGCGCGAGTCGTCGCCTCGGCCCGGCACTTCGAGCTTGATCACTTCCGCGCCGAGGTCGGCCAGGTTCATGGTGCAGAACGGACCGGCCAGGACCCGCGTCAGATCGATTACGCGGATTCCGGCGAGCGGCTTTTGGTCGATCATCGCATGCTACCCCTGCGGTCGCGCGCCGGCCGATGCCGGACCGCGCATCAAGTTAATGTATGACTTTAGGTTGCGACGCGTGCTTGACGGTCGGAACTGCGATGGACAATCGTAGCTGACCTGATGACGCAAGGAAATTCCATTTCCCGTGCGCGCAAAAGCGATTCACGCATGGTCCGGGTCCGACGCGCACGAGCGGCTGACCTTCCCGCTCTCGCCAACCTTTACGACGAACTGCATCTCGGTGAATACCGCGTCGCCCGCGCCGCGCCGTCACAGATGAGGCGCGCGTTCGAGGCGCTCACCCGCGGCCGCGACCACCACATCCTCGTCGCCGAATCCGAGGGCGAGATAGTCGGCACGCTTCATCTGCTCATCTTTCGTCATCTCGGGCATGGGCTTCATCCGGCCGCGATCGCAGAGAACGTCGTGGTGCGCGGCGATCACCGGTCGAAAGGGATCGGCGAAACGATGCTTGCCGAGGCGGCGCGGATCGCGCGGGTAAATCGATGCTACAAGATGGCGCTGACCACGAACGTCGCGCGCAAGCGGGCGCATCGCTTTTACGAGCGCCTCGGATGGCGCCGCACGCACTACGGATACTCGCTCGGCCTCGACTGACGGCGCGGCCGTGAATCGCGTTTGCGCCTAGCGCTGACGGCGGGCGCGCGCCGCGCGCTCCTGCTCGGCTCGCATCGCCTCGGCCGGCGTAACTATCAGATGCGGCTCGGCCTCGCGTTGTTCCGCACTCTCGGCGATAACCGTCGCGAGTTCCTTTCGGATTAGCGCCCGGAAAAACGGTATCTGCTTAAGCTCGGCGCCGTCGCGAATCCGTGCCGCGGCCGCCGCGGCCCATCCTGCGGCCTTGCGCCTGCCGTCCTTGAGCATGTAGTAGGCGCCATTCTCGAGTCGCCTGCGAAGCCGCAGGAGGCGCACGCCGGCGAGCAGTTCGCCGACCGCCCGGTCCAGCACCGCAAGCATCCGCTCTTCCTGCGAGGCGCGGCTCACCACGATAAGGCTCTCCCGCGCGCGGCCCATCTCCTCGACGTACGGCGCGAGTTCTTCGGGCGCGAATCGAAAGCCCACCAACTCGGGCTCTTCCAGAAGCTCGGGCGAGGGCTCGGCGCCCAGCTCGGACGCAAGTTGAGTGTAAATCGGATGGGTGAATTCGACCGGTGGCAAGGCGGCCGTGAATTCGGTTCTGACCGCGAGAAAATCGCCGACCTGCGCGCGGCGCGACTCGGGCGTGTTGCGATACGCCTCGCACAGGATGAAGTCGGCAAGGCGCGGGTCGGTCTCGACGAGTTTGGCTCCCGCGCGATGCTCCAGTTCGTCGCGCTCGGCGCGAAGCTCGCGGCGCGTCATCGTGGAGGTTCGCACGCCCAGCAATCCCAGGGTTTCCGAGGCAAGCCCCCAAAGCCGCATCACGCCGCCCTGCGTGCGCGCCTTCAGCAGCCAGACCATCTGGATCCCCTCGGCGTCGATCGATGAGATAAGCGCGCTCAATCCCGGCTCGACCGCGGGCGCTTCTTTCGCGGGAGCGGGCTTCGGTGCGGGAGCAATAGGAGTCGCGATTCCGCGCTGACGCAGCCGGTATATCGAGCGGCGCACCTCGCGTCTGAGCGGGCCGCCCGCCTCGGTTTCCATCCCGGCCAGCATCGCGGCGGCAGCCGGATCGGCGATCGCGCCGAGCGCGCGGGCGATCGCAAGGTCAGACGCCCCGGGGATGCCGCGAAGCTCGCGCAGCTTCTGCACGGCCTCGGGCGCGGGAGCGTCGGGGTTGAAGCCCAGTTCGCGGAGCTTCAAATCTTCGCCGTCGATTTCCTTCGGATTTGGCACCGGTCTATCTTTGGAGTTGCAAAGGGACGCCGCAGCGTATTCAGGCGTTCCCGGACTGTCAAGTTTGGCACGGCCGTTCACTGGGGCCAACCGGGTGAACGGCGAAACGGTTGCTCCGATGTCGCCGGGGGAAGCCGAAAGCCAAAGCCGCGGCCATGTGACCGCCGACCCCAACCGCATTCCGCGCGTGGTTATCGTCGGCGCGGGATTCGGCGGACTTTCCGCAGCGCGAGCGCTGGGCCGCGCGCGCGTCACTGTAACGGTAATCGACCGCCGCAACCATCACCTCTTCCAGCCGCTGCTCTACCAGGTCGCGACCGCCGGCCTCTCGCCCGCCAACATCGCCTATCCTATCCGCTCGGTGTTGGGCGGGCGCAATACGCAGGTGCTGCTCGACGAGGTTACGTCGATCGATCTGAGCGCGCGCGACGTTGTAACCACTCACGGAACGATCGGCTACGACTTCCTGGTGCTGGCGCCCGGCGCCGACACGTCGTACTTCGGGCATGACGAATGGGCGCCGAATGCGCCGGGGCTCAAGAGCCTCGACGACGCGCTCGAGATTCGCCGGCGAATCCTGTTCGCCTTCGAAATCGCCGCGCGTG
>JAKAVX010000322.1 GCA_021827465.1 Deltaproteobacteria bacterium
CGTGGATGATCGCGCGCGCGCGCGCAGTGCGCTCGGGCGTCTCCATCGAGGTCGCACAGCAGATCAGTAAGTCGGCTTCACGACTATGCGCTGGATGGGATTTAAAGGCGGATACGATGGATTTCACGGCCGCAGGTTTAGCACGCTGGCCGTAAGCACAAATCACTGCTCGTTGGCCAAAGATGGTGGTAAAGCGGCCTCATAACGTGGCGCCGCCAGGCGCGCCAGCATCTGACCTGACGCGATTTCTCGATCATCGTAAACACAGGCCGCATCGAGTCGGTGCTTGTATCGATATTTAGGGCTGCCGGCTTGCGTCAGGTCAAGGCCGCACCTAGTCGGTTATAGCCACACGGCGCAAGCTTATCGTGCCGAATCAGGGCGCTGGCGGGCAGTTTTGCAAGCTCCTCAGTTTGCAGAAGGTTCGTGAAAAATATCCGGCACCGATCATGACACAACCGGCGCCAGGGTTGGTGTCGTCACAGATCTGCAAATCGGGCGCGGCAGAACTACCACCATAGCTTACGCTGTAAAGGACCAGACTACCCGAAAAACACGCACAGTCACCAGGACTCGGAGCAGGGACAGCCACGGACTGACGGATCGTTCCATTTGCCGTCGCACTGGTCGCAAAGTCCAGCAAATCACCCGACGCGGATTTCTCACACGTCGTACCGATTGTGGTGCAGGCGTATGTAGCCGTGGAACTGCCGGTTATCGTGTAAGACGTTATGGAATCAGGAAGCAAACCGGATTCAGTCCACTTGACGAGAAGATCGCCCGTGTATGAATCCATTGTCATGATTCTACCGCCGGTTGATGTAAACGTGGCTTGCGCGAATGCTGTTCCTCGCAGGAGAAACACCGCGACAGCAAGCGTGATAAGGAAAGATCTACAACTGGTAATCATCGCTATTCTCCTTAGGGTCTAACACCTGCGTGATTACAATTGGTAAGACTAATATAAATGCACAAAGCAGGCAATAGAGGGATTTGATGATAATTGATTTTAATGAGCTAGATTGAGTCTGTTTCTAGGGCCCCTGAAATAAAATAGAACAAATTGTTTCGTTTTAGCCAGCAATTTGCAGCTATTTTTTCGCGTCTCGCGTCCGTGGAACTTATGAATCGGAGCGACAATGGCCTGGCGAGAGAGCTGCTTTTGATGGAAAAAGAGGGCTGTGGTTAGGGTTGCATCGTTTAGCTGCACAGGTTATCTTGGAACTAGCTGAAACGCGCAAGTTTGATTCGTGTCGAATTATTCGGCATCAAGATTGCCAGTTTTAGGGTGTGAAGCGGGATCTCCCTAACATGTCTCAGACGCGATCGGGCGCTCAATTATCAGGCAGGGTGACCTCTAATCCTGATGTCATCGCTGAACGTCTGGGCGATGAAGTCGCCGTTTTAAATCTTAAAACCAACCGCTTCTTTGTGCTCAACAGCACTGGCGCCAGGCTTTGGGAGCTGCTTCAGGCCGGAAAGGATATCCCCTCGATCGAGGTGCAGCTTCGGGGCGAGTTCGATGTCGATCCGAACGAGCTCGCCGCTGAGGTGAAGCGGATGCTCCAGTCACTCAGAGACGAGCAATTGATATTTTTCGGTCAGGAATAGATGGCGGCGGTATTACCCACGGTACAACCGGGCCTTGGCGATAGAGGATGGCCGAGTTGGTTCGTATGCTTGGCGGAGCATCCTCCTTCGGAGGTTTCACGTCATTCCAGAACGCTACTTGGCGGTTCTTGCGGGGCGCGTTCTCTTGGCTTGTTTTGCGAGACAGGCAAGCTGCGGCCCGAAGTGGCGACCTCGGCAGACTGCGCCGTCGTATTCGAAGGCTTTCTCTATAAGACCGCCGCACTGGCAGATGAGCTTGGCATCACGGGCCGTTTTGCTGATAACGCAGGCCTGCTCCTGGAAGGTTACGCGCATTGGGGCGAAAAACTTCTCGATAAGCTCAGCGGACTGTTTGCCCTCATTGTATGGGACGGCAAGAGGGACGTTTTTATATGCGCGCGCGACGCCTTGGGTAATCATCCCTTGTTCTTCGCCAAAGGCGAGCGCGAACTGGTGGTATCGACTTCTCTGGATTCGGTAGTACATCATCCAGCCATCTCTGCTGAACTGAACCGCGCGGCAATTTTCAACGGCCTAGTGGGCTACACGCCTTGGCTCAAAGAAACATTCTACGCCCAGGTGAACCGCATTCCGTCCGGCCACGCAATGCGGGTCAGCCGTGGGAAGGTAGAAATTTTTCGCTATTGGGACCCGCATCCGACGGACGGGTCTTCACCGTGGATCCAAGAGGATGAGGTCGGCCGTTTTGATGAACTACTGACTGCGGCCGTGGATCGTTTCCTTGAGTTGGGCCCGGCCGGAATATATCTAAGCGGCGGACTCGACTCGGTAAGCGTAGCGGCGGTCGCCACCGACCGGAGTGTTAGAAACTCCCTTCCGCGGCCGCGCGCACTTTCCCTGATCTTTCCTCATCCCGAAGCCAATGAAGAGCAAGTGCAACGGTCCGTCGCGCAACGACTCGGACTCTCTCAGGATTTGGTGCCCTTTGACGTCGCTTGTGGCGCGCGAGGATTTCTCCAGTCGGCGCTGGAGTTGAGCGGAAGCCTGAGCTTGCCGCTCCAGAATTTTTGGATCGCCGCCTACAACTATCTTGCGCTGCTCGGAAAGCGCCATGGCTGCCGCATAATTCTGACCGGCGGCGGCGGCGACGAGTGGCTGGGTGTTTCACCGCTACTGTCGGCCGATCTGATTCGCACGTTCGACTTTGCGGGCTTGTACCGGCTCTGGTCTGCCATGCGGCGCTCGTATCGGCGGCCAATGCACGACATGGCGCTAAGCTTGCTTTGGAGTTTCGGCGCGCGTCCGCTGCTTCGGGACAGCCTGATCAGGATGCTTCAGGCAGGGAGTCCGGCGACGCTGGCTCGCTTGCGCAAGCGCAACCTGCGCAGGCTGATGCCTGAGTGGCACAGTTCAGACCCCGAATTGTGGCGTGAACTCTCGCTGCGCGCCGAAACCATCGAGATAGACAGAACGCGGGAACCGGCCCGCTACGGCCATTACTTTGCCGAAATGCGTCTTTCGCTGGACCATCCCCTGGTGTCGTTGGAAATGGAGGAAGCTTTCGAAAACGGGAAACGCTTAGGAATGCGTTTCTTGCAGCCCTACTTCGACGCTGATCTTGTGGAGATGCTCTACCGGACGCCGATAGCGCTCCTCAACCGAGGCGGGCAGGCAAAAGGGCTGGTGCGGGAGACGGTTTCGCGCCGGTTTCCTGGCCTGGGCTTCGACCGGCAGAAAAAGATTGAGATTTCGGACTTCTTCTGGCAACTAATGCGCCGTGACGGCGATCGACTTTGGAAACAGATGGGCGGGGCGAAGGCGCTCGCCTCGCTCGATCTCGTGGACCCTGAGCGAGTCGATGCGTTCGTCCAAATGGCAATTAATTCGAGAGATCATCTTCAGGCGTTTCGGGCCTGGATGATAATGAGCATGGAATCGTGGCTGAGACCACGCCTCTAGAATTACCTAACTCGTGATCATAAAAAGAACAGGTGGCACTTCGAGGTCAGAGGTCCAATGAAAAAACCTAACGAAGAGACGCAGGTACCAACCACCGCAGCCAAGCGTTCGTGGAAAAAAATGGAGCTATCCTACCTGGGCAACGCGGGCGAGCTGATTCAGGGTGGGCAGGGTAAACTGTCTCCGGCCGGCGCCGATCCCGGCGATGTGCGCAAGCAAGTTCCGTCGGGCTGATCCGATTCGATGAATTGGTTCCCCTGGCATGAATCCAGTTCCAGAAAAATGGCGGGTGGCCTTTGCCGATAGGCCGCCTGCGGGGACCAGTGCCTGCGACCGCCCCGCCGAAGACCAAGAGGTCGAGGTCTGGCGGGACCCTAACGGCGCCGTCTGCGCTTACGGGTACATCGCGGACGGCTATGGCTGGATGGACTTGGTGGCGACGGCGAAATTCCGCTTCGATCCTCGCAACCGGGAAGTAACTGCCTTCGCCTTGCCAGGCGTTAGCCCTGCTCTGGTTCACGACGCGTACCGTCACGCGGCCTTACCAGTCGCACTTCATTTCTTCGGCTGCGAAGTCTTGCACGCGAGTGCGGTGGAAACCGAGCATGGCGTCGTCGCTTTCTGCGCGTCCTCTGAAACGGGCAAGTCAACCGTAGCGGCCGCCTTGGAAGCTCGCGGTTATTCGCTTTGGGCTGACGACGCGGTCGCCCTCGGCAGCGAAGGCACCGACGAAGGCGGCACGCCTATACGGACGATACTGCTGCCCTTCAACCTCCGACTGCGGCATCCTTCGGCGCAATATCTTGGCGTTGTAGACGCTGGCGCCGTGAGAAAGCGAACCGACTGTGAATTCAC
>JAKAVX010000323.1 GCA_021827465.1 Deltaproteobacteria bacterium
ATCGCGGGCCGTTCAAGCGAATCCTGACCTGGATCGCGGGCCCGATGCTCTCGCCGCGGGGAAGAATCGTGACGCTTGGGCTGAGTGCGGCCGCGATAGTGCTCTGTGCGTTCTTCTGGACGGGCCTTAAAGTCGGCGATCCGCGTTCGCAGACGCCGATCCTGTGGCCGGACTCGCCGTACAATACCGCGATGCAATCGATACAGGACGAGTTCGGTGCGATCGAGCAGTTCGTGATCGTGGTGCAACTCGCCAAGCGCGGCGCGCTCGACGATCCGAAGCTGTACAACGTGATGGATCGGTACGAGCGCTACATCGATCGCGATCCGATGGTGGGGCGGACGTTCTCGCTTGCCGATTTGCTCGCCAACAGCGGCTCGGCGCTGCGCGAGTTCGAGCCCAAGTGGAACGTGCTGCCGACCACGGTGCGGCAGACCGGGCAGCTTCTGGGCGGGCTCCTGGCGGGCTCTTCGCCGCTGTCGACCGCGTATATAATCACGCCCCGGCGCGACGCGACGCAGATAACCGTGTATTGCAGGAATCGCGAGGGCGAGAACATCCGGCGAATCGTCAAGCGCACGCAAATCTTCTTCGGCGATCCGCGGCACCGGGTCAAAGGCGTCCGCTTCAGGCTCGCCGCCGGAATTATCGGCGAGCTTGCCGCGGCCAATCAGGAGCTGCTCGACAACGACGTCCTGCTGAACGTGCTCGCCTTCGCCACGATCTACATAATCGTTGTCGCGACCTATCGATCGTTCGTCGCCGGAATCTACCTGCTGTTCCCGCTAGCGCTCGCCAACGCGGCGATAAACGCGTATATGGGCGCGAACGATATCGGGATAAACATCAACACGCTTCCCGTGGTGACGGTCGGCGTCGGATTCGGAATCGACTACGCGATTTACGTGGTCAGCCGGATAATCGAGGAACTCGCGCTCGGGCGCGAAATCGAGGACGCGACCTACACGGCGCTCACGACCTCGGGCAAGGCCGTCGCTTTCACCGCGCTTACGCTGGTAGCCTCGGTGCTGTTCTGGTACTGGTCCAGCATCAGGTTCAACGCCGAGATGGGGTTGCTGCTGGCGGTCTGGATGTTCGTTGCGATGCTCGGCGCGATGACGCTGTTGCCGGTGCTGATCGTGACGTTCAAGCCGTCGTTCATCATGCGCGAGAAAGAGCGCGTGCTGGCCTCGCACAGGCCCGACCTGGAGCAGCGCCAGCTGTCCGCAATTTAGGCGAGTTTCAGAGCGGTGCCATGAAGCTCTCGCACCTTAATCGCATTGCCGCCGGCGCTTGTTCCACCCGCAAGAGCGCAAACTAGGCCATGGTCTCGATTATCCGATAGGTTCATAAATGCGCAGTTGGTTCAGCGCGGACAAGTCCTGGCTTGGCAACGTAACGGTTGCGGTCGTCGGCGTGCTGGCGGCGATCCTGCTGTTCGAGGTCGCCATTCGTTTCACGCCGTATGCCGAGCCGCATACCGTCACCTACGACTCGGTGCTCGGGTGGCGGTTGATTCCCAACGCCTCGGGATGGCATCGCAGCGAACACTGGCAGTGGTTCACGGTAAACAGCGGCGGGATGCGCGACGTGAACATCTCGGTGAAAAAGCCTCCCCGCACCTTCCGTGTCGCGGTGCTCGGGGATTCGTACACCGAGGCCGACGTGGTCCCGATGCGCGACGCGTTCTTCAGTGTGATGCAGCAACGGCTGCGCGCCTGCCCGGCGCTTTCGGGCAAGCGGGTCCAGGTGTTGAATTTCGGCGTGCGCGATTACGGCACCGCGCAGGAACTGCTGACGCTGCGCGAACGCGCGTGGCGATACTCGCCGGATTTCGTAGTGCTCGCGATCTATACCGGTAACGATATCCGCAACAACTCGGTCGCGCTCGAGGTGAACAAGTGCCGCCCCTTTTGGGTGCGGCACGGCGACGGATTCGAGCCGGGCGGGCCGTTTATCGATTCGCCCTGGTTCCGCTTCAAATGCTTCGTCAGGTTCGAATCGCGGTACTCCCAGACTGCCGACATGGCGGGCAACGCGATCATCACGCTCAGGAACCTTATTCGCTCCTACACGAGAGGAAAGCACCAGCCGCCGCCCGGCTCGCAAATCGGCCCGGGATTCTCGACCGATCCGCTTTACGCCGCGCCGGACAATCCGGTTTGGAGCAGGGCCTGGCGCGTCACGGACTGGGAGATAACCCAGGTCGCGCGCAACGTTGCCCGCCACAAGGTCGGCTTCCTCGCCGTCACGCTTTCCAACCCGGTGCAGGTCTATCCCGACCCGTCGCGCCGGCGTGCGCTTGCCGAACTGATGGGAGTTCCGGACCTGTTTTATCCCGACCGGCGAATCGCCGCGCTTGCAGGCCGCAAGGGCTTTCCGGTGCTGACTCTTGCGCCGACGATGCAGGCCTACGCCGACGCGCATCACGCCTACCTGCACGGGTTCGCGCCCGACTCGCTCGGACGCGGCCATTGGAACGCGCTTGGTCATCGAGTAGCCGGAAAGCTTATGGCGGACCGGATTTGCCAGATGCTTACCGGCAACGCCGATGGCGAAAGCGGCGCAGCGGCAAGTTCCCCGGCTTCGCCGAGCACGGTCTCGGCGTCTCGCGCGTCCGCGTCGGCGGCCCACTGAATGCGCAACCTGCGCTGTCGCGTCGGCACGCGTTCAGGCGCTCGGACGAGGCGCTGGTTGCGCCGCGGACGTTCTGATACTGGTCGAGTATTCGGAACCGGGTAAGGTGCCATGAAGCTGGAGCGCCTCGATCATTTCGGAATCGAAGTCAGGGAACTCGGCCGCGCCGAACGTTTTTATACCGCGGTGCTCGGACTCGAAGTCGTCGCCCGCCTGGGCGCTGAACAGATCCTGATGAAATGCGGCGAGCAGAATCTCGCGCTGTTTCAGGTCGCGCGTCCCGAAATGGCGAAGACCGAGCGCGAGCGCGTTATCGCGAATCCCCTCGGTAGGGGCCATCACGCTTTTCTCGTCAGCAGAACCGATTTTTCGACCGCAGCCGAGAGGCTTCGCGCGGCGGGCGTGGAAGTCTCGAAGCCTATCGACTGGGGCGATCACGACTGCATGTATTTCCTCGACCCCGACGGCAACCTGCTCGAGGTTGTGAGCTACCGCTGACCGGCCGGCTATTTCCGGAGATCGATTTTCGTCTTCGCGGAGTGCGCCGCGCCCGCGGATTTCGCGACGCCAGGAGCCGGCATGGATTTCCCGCTCCGCGTCGCTTCCGCGCTGACAGGACGTACGAAGACGATCGGCGCCGTGTGCAATTCGGCGAGCAGGATGCGGGGGTCGTAACTCGCACTCGTATTGAGCAGGATCGGCGTGAGCCGATGAACTCCCGAGGAGACATTGTCCCATCCGCTCACGATATAGCCGATACCGGGGCTTTCGCCGTTAACCCTTTCCGGCTCGTCGGGCGAAAGCGGGCTGTTATGGTAGTAGAGGCGAAACTGCAGAAGGGCCAGATCGGACGTCGGGATGAATGTCTGGATGATCACATGACCGCGACCGGAAATTGCGACCCATCGGACTTGCGGAGGATTGTCTTCCAGTTGCTGCTCGGCCCTGGCGTCGCCGATAGCTACCGGCGGTCTGTTCATTCCCGAATACGAAAGGCTATATCCGCGCAGATCCCTGAAATCGAGATCGAGCCGCACGTGTATATCGCCGAAGAGCAACCGCGGGACCCATGGAAAATATACCTTGAACGGATTTTCGCTGAAGTTGCGATAGAAGACATCGACGTTCGTTACTTCGGGTGAATGGATGCCGAGGATGAGCCGCACGGAATGACTGAGTCGGCGGATTACGCGTATCGGACCCGCTTTCCAGCCCAGCAGATTGTTGTTTACGTCGTTTTCGTTCAGGTGAAACGGAAATATTCCGAGCACCACCGCGCGCACCCGGACCTTGAGGCGATTGATTAGGTTGGACCCGCCCTGGCCGATCCGGTTCTGCGGCGCGTAATCGGTGGGGAAATCGTTGGTGAAGCCGAGCCGGTAGGAATCGGTCTCGATCTGGTCGCGCTTCGAATCGTACACGATGTAACGCTTCAGCGTGCGGATGGGTTTGTCCACGGCGGCGATATAGGCGTAGCGGTGCGGACCGCCGAGCGGGTCGTGCAGATCGACTTCGAGCGCGTTGTAGGGAAGGCTTCGGCCGGCCGGCGCGTCGAGCCGCGGTCCCAGATCGGAAATCATCATCGACACTTCATCGTCGGCGTCGAGAATCCCCGGGTTGTCGGCTGCGGTCGGCTCGGGCCCGTAGGGAAGCGCGTACTGGCCGTCGCGGTTCCGCTCGTCGACCTGGAACGGGATGGGAACAAGCCTGCCGTCGTGGGCCGCGAAAACCTCGAGTTTTGAAGT
>JAKAVX010000324.1 GCA_021827465.1 Deltaproteobacteria bacterium
AAAAGTCTGCAAGATAATGGATCTCGCGATGAAGACCGGATGCCCGGTGATCGGGCTCAACGACGGCTCGGGCGCGCGAATCCAGGAAGGCGTCGTATCGCTCGCCGGTTACGCGGATATCTTCCTTCGCAACGTGCTTGCCTCGGGCGTCGTGCCGCAGATCTCGGCGATCATGGGACCGGCCGCGGGCGGCGCGGTTTACTCGCCCGCGATGACCGACTTTATCGTGATGGTGCGCGATACGTCGTACATGTTCATCACCGGACCCGACGTTATCAAGGCGACCACCCATGAAGAGGTCTCGATGCAGGAGCTGGGCGGCGCCGACACCCATTCCCAGCGTTCCGGCGTATGCCATCTCGAAGCGCCCGACGACCAGGGCGCGCTTCTGATGATCCGCGAGATGTTGTCGTACATGCCGTCGAACAACACCGAGGATCCTCCGTTCCGTCCGACCAACGACGATCCCCAACGCCGCGATCCGGCGCTCGATTCGATAGTCCCGGAAAATCCCAACAGGCCCTACGACATGGGCGACATAATCCGCCGCGTTGTCGATGACGGCCATTTCTTCGAGATCCAGAAGGATTGGGCGCGCAACATGATGATCGGGTTCGCGCGTCTCGGCGGTTACTCGGTCGGAATCGTGGCGAATCAACCCGCGTTTCTGGCGGGGTGTCTCGATATCGACGCGTCGATAAAGGGCGCGCGCTTCGTCCGCTTCTGCGACTGCTTCAATATCCCGATTGTGACGTTCGTTGACGTTCCCGGCTTCCTGCCCGGCACCACGCAGGAATTCGGCGGCATCATCCGTCACGGCGCGAAGCTGCTCTACGCGTTCTGCGAGGCGACCGTGCCGAAAGTCACTGTTATTACGCGCAAGGCCTACGGCGGCGCGTACGACGTCATGTCGTCCAAGCATATCCGGGCCGATTTCAACTTCGCCTACCCGACGTCGGAAATCGCCGTGATGGGACCGGAGCAGGCGATCAACATTATATTCCGCGCCGAATTGCAGAAGGCCGAAGATGCGCTTGCCGAGCGTGCAAAGCTGGCGGACCAGTATCGCGCGACTTTTGCCAATCCGTTCAAGGCGGCGGAACTCGGGTACGTTGACGAGGTGCTGATGCCGCGCGACACGCGTCCGCGCCTTATCACCGCGTTGAAGGCGCTCGAGAACAAGCGTGATACCAACCCGCCGAAGAAGCACGGGAATATCCCGCTCTGACCGGCGGACGGCGGTATTCGGGCTATTCCTGCCCGAGCCGGAGTTTCGGTATAAAATGTAGGGATTCCGCCCGGTTGTGCCACCGGATGCCGGATCCCAGGGAAAGCTGATGTTCAAACGGATTCTTATCGCCAACCGCGGGGAGATCGCGGTCCGCGTCATCCGCGCATGCCGCGAGTTGGGAATAGAGTCGGTCGCAATCTACTCCGAGGCAGATCGGAGCGCGCTTCACGTGCGCGAGGCCGACTACGCGGTTGCGGTCGGTCCTTCGCCGGCTGCGCAGAGCTATCTCCAGACGGAAAAAATACTCGAAGCCGCAAAGAAGACCGGCGCTGACGCGATCCATCCCGGCTACGGCTTCTTCTCGGAGAACGCCGGTTTCGCCCGCGCCGTCGAGGCGGCAGGAATGACCTTCATCGGCCCGCCGCCCCGGGCTATCGAAGCGATGGGCGACAAGGTCGAGGCGCGAAAGCTGATGACCGCGGCGGGAGTTCCGGTCGTGCCCGGCTCGCCCGACACGCTCGAGACCGAGGCCGAGGTGCGCGAAGTCGCCAACCGGATCGGCTTCCCGATCATGATCAAGGCGGCGGCCGGTGGTGGCGGCAAGGGGCTGAGATTCGTCGAAAGCGACAAGGACTTGGGTGCGGTGGTGCGCACCGTCTCCAGCGAGGCCAAGTCTTCCTTCGGCGACGGGCGCTTTTACGTCGAGAAATTCGTCCGCAAGCCGCGTCATATCGAAGTGCAGGTTTTCGCCGACAAGCAGGGCAACACGGTCCATCTCTTCGAGCGCGAATGCTCGATCCAGCGCCGCCATCAGAAGGTCGTCGAGGAATCGCCCTCGCCGTTCGTCACGCCCGAGATGCGCGCGAAGATGGGCGACGTCGCGGTGCGTGCGGCCCAGGCGGTCCATTACGTGGGGGCGGGAACGATCGAGTTCCTGGCGGACGCTGACCGCAATTTCTACTTCCTCGAGATGAACACCCGTATCCAGGTCGAGCATCCCGTGACCGAGATGGTGACCGGAATCGATCTCGTCAGGCTTCAGATCGAAGTCGCGGCGGGCGCGCGGCTGCCGTTTCGCCAGGAGGACCTCCGGCAGACCGGATGGGCGATCGAGTGCCGGATTTACGCCGAGGATCCCGCAGCCGGCTTCGTCCCGGCGCCGGGAAAGATCGAGACGCTCAAATTCCCCGAGGGGCCCGGCGTCCGCAACGACGCGGGTGTCTACGAGGGCGCCGAGGTGCCGATCTTTTACGACCCGATGATCTCGAAGCTCGCGGTATGGGGTGCTGATCGCAATCAGGCGATCGACCGGATACGCCGCGCGCTGACCGAGTTCCATGTCGCGGGCGAACTCAAGACCAACCTCGACTTCCATCGCTGGATAATGAGCCATCCGCGGTTTATCCAGGGCGATCTCGACACCAATTTCATAAACCAGGAATATCGTCCCGAGGCCGCGGGCCCGAGCGAGGACTACGAACGGCTCGCCGCGGTCTTTCTTGCCGCGGTCGCCGCGCAGAAGTCGGTAAATCATGGCAACGGCAAGGTTCAGGCCGGTCCCGAGCGGGGAAGGACGTCTTCATGGAAGACGCTCGGACGGCTTGCGATGCTCAAGGGCTAGGAAACAGCGCGATCGATGCGTTACCACGCGACAATTGAGGGTACCGAACACGAACTCGAAGTCGAGGAGCTGCCGCTCGCGGGAAGCTATCGGATCGAGTTCGGCGAACAGCGTTTTGAGGCGGATCTGCGCCAGGTCGGCCCAGCGTCGTTCTCGATAATCGTCGGCGAACGCTCGTTCGATTTCGATGTCGTGCGTGACGGCGAGGAGGTCGTCGTGGCGTCGCGAACCGGCGTTACTCGTATGACGCTGGAAGACGCTACGCGTCGCCTGATGCGCGCAGGACGGCATAAGCAGGAGATCAGCGGGCCAGTCCAGTTGCGCGCATTGATGCCCGGTAGGGTTGTGTCGGTTTTGGTAAAGATAGGCGACGTCGTCGAGTCGAACCAGGGCATCCTGGTCGTCGAAGCCATGAAGATGGAAAACGAAATCAAATCGCCCAAAGTCGGCAAGGTCGTGGAAGTCAAGGTCGTTGCCGGACAGACGGTTGAGAAGGGCGAGTTGATGGCGGTGATCGAGTAACCATAGCGAGGCCCTTGTTCGATGCCCCGGGATAATCGCGAAATCGAGACCGCGCGCAAGGCGTGGGAGGAACAGAAGCTCAACCCCGCGCTCAAGCGCAATAAGGAACGCAGGGAAAGCTTCGTCACCAGCTCGGGAATCGACGTCAAGCGCATTTACGACCCGCAGGATCTCGAACAGGCCGATTACCTCGAGGAGCTTGGCTATCCCGGCCAGTATCCGTTCACCCGCGGCGTGCAGCCCACGATGTATCGCGGGCGGCTATGGACGATGCGCCAGTACGCGGGCTTCGGCACCGCCGAAGAGTCGAACAAGCGTTATCGTTACCTGTTTGATCAGGGACAGACCGGGCTCTCCGTCGCTTTCGATTTGCCCACCCAGATGGGCCGGGACGCGGACCATCAGCTTGCCCACGGCGAAGTCGGGCGCGTCGGGGTTTCGATCGGCTCGCTGGCCGACATGGAGGTTCTGCTCGACGGACTGCCGCTCGACAAAATCTCGACCTCGATGACGATCAACGCGACCGCGTCGATCCTGCTCGCGCTGTACCTGGTCGCAGCCGAGCGCCGCAAGGTGCCGTGGAGCAAGGTCAACGGCACGATCCAGAACGATATCCTGAAGGAATACGTCGCCCGCGGAACATACATCTATCCGCCGCGCGGCTCGATGAAGATTATCACGGACATCTTCGAGTTCGCGTCGAAGGAAGTCCCGAACTGGAACACGATTTCGATCTCCGGCTACCACATCCGCGAGGCCGGCTCGACCGCGGCGCAGGAACTTGCGTTCACGCTCGCCGACGGAATCGCCTACGTCGAAGCCGCGCTCAAGGCGGGGCTCGAAGTCGACTCGTTCGCGAGTAGGCTCTCTTTCTTCTTCAATGTCCACAACAACTTCTTCGAAGAGATAGCCAAGTTCCGCGCGGCGCGCCGTCTGTGGGCGTGGATTATGAAGGAGCGCTTCGGAGCGAAGGACGAGCGCTCGATGATGATGCGGTTTCACGCGCA
>JAKAVX010000325.1 GCA_021827465.1 Deltaproteobacteria bacterium
GCAAGACTATCGATGGCGACGTAGATGCGGTAGTCGTCGACCCGAGCACCAATCAGATCGCCATGGTTAGCTCGTGGATTGAGATAATTCAGCTTCCCGGACCGTTGGCTGTCGGGCAGACCATCGGCGGACTGACGGTGCAGTTCATCGGGAGTCCGTTCGGCTGATGCTCCATGTGGGGAGCCCCCAAACAACTGATCAACCTAATATGAGTGTGAGAGTGGTAAAGAGTTACGGAATACTCGCTCACTCTCATTTAGGAGCTCACCATGAACCTCAACGACTTTGATGCCCTCAGCTTCGATTGTTACGGCACCCTCATCGACTGGGAGGCTGGCATTGCCATCGTCCTGCGCTGGTGGGCCGACGCTCACGGACTGGACATGACTGACCAGGAGCTGCTGCTCGCCTACTCTGCCCACGAGGCGACCGCCGAGGCCGAGTACCCGACCGACTTATACCCTCAGATCCTCGCCCGGTCCATCCGTAATCTCGGCGCGGAGATTGGCGTGCCGGTCAGCGACATCGAGGCGCAATCGCTGGCTCTGTCGGTGCCCGAGTGGCCTGCCTTCCCCGACTCCACCGAGGCGCTCGGGCGGCTCGCCCGCCGGTACAAGTTGATCATCTTGTCAAACGTTGACCGGGAGTCGTTCGCTGGCTCAAACAAGCGCCTCGGTGTCACGTTCACCAGCATCATCACCGCCCAGGATGTCGGCTCCTACAAGCCCTCGCCGCGCAACTTCGAAGCCCTCGACATCGAGGTCACCCGGCTCGGCGTGCCCAAGGGCAAGCTGCTGCACGTCGCGCAGAGCCTGTTCCATGACCACGTACCGGCCAAGCACGCTGGTCTCCCAACGGTGTGGATCAACCGCCGCCACGATAACCCCGGCTGGGGTGCGACGCCCGCACCGCAGACCGATGTTACGCCCGACTGGACGTTCACCACGCTGGCCGCGTTCGCCGACGCGGTCGATACCGAAGCGCCCTGACGTCCCCGTGATTCATCGTCACGAACTTTCTAAGCGCATTTTTGATCTCTTCACCGGACAAGGTGGGTATCCGCCAGCCTAAAACAGTGAGAGCTGCGGGCCGGAGAGGTAGCCCTTCTGATGAAGGGTCCTGCGGGTGGTTTCGAGTTTGTGCTGGGTTTCTTTGAGAGCGGCAAGTGCAGGGTCGCCAGAGAATTCAGCCCCGCTGAGCGCTGTTATCGCCTTGTCGACCCGATTCGAAGCCACTTCGATGGACAGCATGACCTCGCCAAGTTCACGAAGTACCTTCTCACGAAGTACTTGATCTTGCGAAAGGTCTTCCATGGCGCCAATTCTAACAGGCTGCTGTGACCGGTGAAACGTACCGGCGCGAGAAGGTCAAGTTGGCGTGCCGGAAACGAAGCCCTGCTCTTTATTCGCTGGTGGGCGCGTAGCCTCACGGGTGGTCCGCCTCGAACTCCATCGCCGCCGAGATCCAGCACCTCGACAACGAGGTGAGGAACCATTTTCACCGGCATGTATTCGCGAGCTTACCATGTCGCGGTGGCGTTTTTCATCGGCTATTCCGCCAGACCTTGGCATTCGCGTCGATCGGTTTTCCCCAAATCAGTTCTGGCAATCGCGGATCGGGAATCAGGATTCCAGTTGAGGATCCGACCGCCGCTCGCGCTCGTATGCCTGTTCCTGCGAGGCAGACGCTGGGGCGTAAACCTCGGTGATCGAGCCGATCACGATTTGATGAACCGCTTCGGGTAGGTCGGCCCTGAGCTGCGTATTGACGCGGCGTATCACGGATGGACGTAGGGACGGCACTGCTTCGAGTGCCTGAACGATGTGAACGATGACGCTGACGATAGCATCGTTCCATCCGATACTATCTGTGAACTGGGCCTCCACGTGTTGCTGGCCTTCGACTGAATTGGGAGCGACATTGAACCATTCGTTGAGAGCCAATTCGATAGCCATGCTGTAGCTTCTAGCAGCTAATCCAGCATTCCCCCATGCAATCCAAGCATCGGCGCAAGGCAGGAGCACCTGCGCCGCCGTGCCAACGAGGTCGTGCTTCTGGGCTTCCCGGACGAGGCGGTCTCGAAGTCGCCGGTAGCGGTCTCGCGCGCCGAGCCGTGCAAGCGCCCACAGCGCGGCACCCATTGCCTCAATTCGCTCGGCGCCCGTTGAGAAATCAGCGGCCCACATGTAGAGGAACTGGGCGGATTCGAAGTCGCCGCGGGTAAACGCCACGTTTCCGCGGATTGATTGAAGGCGTCTAATGAGGTTTGGATCTGGCTCAATCTTCATTAACAATTCTCGCGCCTCGGCCGCCGCTTGTTCCGCCTTCGGCAGTTGGGCCGCATCGGCGTGGGCCGTGGCTAAATTCAGCAATGAGGATACTTGTGCGGAAGAGTCTCCTGTCTCTTCGGCCAGCCGGGATGCTTCCTGGAGCTGTTCAATCGCCTGTGGTTCATTCTGTCGTCGCGCCATTTCCGCTCGATTAGCGAGTGCCTGCTGCCGCATTACCCGGTCGTCGAGTCGTGCGGCAAGCGTCAGACAGATCTCGAAACACTCGATCGCTGCATCCGGCTCCCCGGCCTGATCATAGGTACTGCCCAGGTCGTTTGTGATATGAAACAAGAGCGAGTTGTTATCCGATGCGAGGTCCCGAGCCTCCTTGAATAGTTCGAGCGCTTGAGATGTAGCGAATGAATAGTCGCGAAGCTGCGCAGCACCAACAGCAAGTTCCCACGCGGCCACCATTCGCCCAGTCGGGATGTTGCTTGTCCCGGATCCAGCGGGCAAGGCGAGCGGCGGGGTAACCCGCGCCACTGCGGTTTCACGCGCCGCGTGGCGGAAGAGTTCCGCAGCGAGCCCCGGACGACATGCATCTCTGAGAGCTATTGACGCAGCCCGTCTGTCTAGGGAAACTCGGCCAGCCGCTTCTTCGGAGGGTAGCGCCTCCCGGGCCGCGATGAGTGCGTCGATCGCCGCCAGAGCGTCTCCGCGTAACAGAGCGAGAGACGCTGAGTTGCTGAGGACTCTTTCGGTCCAGGCTGAATCGCCAACGGCTTTGAAGTGCTCAAGTGCTGTCGCCAGAAGAGCGGTAGCCTCGTCCAGAACGACGGTCGATGCCCGATCCTTTGAAGGATCGCGGTCCAAGCCGTTGATCAACATCGCGGCGAGATCGGCGCGGCCCTCAGCAAGCCCCTGAGCATCCGCTGCTTCTTCGCTCCTGGCGAGGGCGATGCGCATTGCGGATGTTGCCATGTCGAGCTTCTTAGCCATGTACAGCTGAACGCTCTGTGCTCTTAGGAGTTGGGCCACGAGTGGTGCATTGCCCTCGCGGTCGGCGAGATCGGCCGCCCGGGCGAACCAGGAAGCTGCTGGCAGCGGCTTCCCCGTCTCGGCGTACCATGCGCCGAGGTTTTGCGCGGCCAAACGGCGCTGGTCTAAGCGTGCACCGCTCCTCGTTCTGGCGAGAACCTTGCGATGGAGCGCGCCAGCAAGTGCCTGGTCACCGTGAGCGCGGGCGATGAACGCTCGCGTGCTCAGGATGCTTGTGCGTATTGATGCTGCCGCCTTGGCTGTGGCGAGGGATGCCGCCTCATCCAGATACGCTGCGGCCTTGTCGGTATCACCCTCTTCCAGGCCGAAGTTTGCAAGGTTAATCAGCATCTGTGCCTGACGAAGGTCGTCTCCGCGATGCGCGTGGAGCTCCAAGGCGCGGAGCGCGACCGCCCGTGCTTCGGGCAAGCGCCCAGACAACGACAGCGTTGCTGCAAAGTTTTGGAGGGCGAGCGCTTCGCCGAGAAGGTCGCCGAGCTGACGGCTCTCCTCGGCGGCTTTCTGCAACAGCCGTTCGGCATCAGTTAGGTGACCTGATCGAAGTGCTAAGAGTCCATCGACGTTGTCAAGGCGGGCCTCTCCGGTTGCCCGTGCCGGTCCATCCGGAAAGAGCGGGAACGCCGCTCGACACGCGTCTGTGATCTGTGCGGATAGATTGGCGAAACCGAACTCCATGGCATATTCGGCCACATCCATGAGCCATTCGAATCGCATGGGTTCAGGCGTGATCCGGAGCTCGTGAATCGCGTCGCCGATTATCCTTCTGACACCGGATTCATCGCTCGCCCACAGGTCTTCGGGTGTAACTTGCGGTCCAGTCATCCTTGTCCTCTGGGAGACGTAGGGTGCGATGGGATGGTCGCATTGGTCGGCGGGGTGCTCCCCAGCTCCACGGATCGTCTCCGCAGACCCTCCTCGCGGCTCGCGCGAACGGCACTAGACATGAGCGCGCCCGTCAGACTTGTACGAAGTTCGGATACGTTGGCGAAGTTCTTAGTAATCGTTCGGTCCCTCTGTTCCTGCTCGACAAAGCGCTTCGCATCGGCGC
>JAKAVX010000326.1 GCA_021827465.1 Deltaproteobacteria bacterium
CTGAGCGAGCGTTGCGCGAGTCGAAGGATCGCGGAAAAACTAGGGGTCTTTCGACTCCCGCCGCGCCGGCCTTCGCTCAAGATGACACAAGATTGGGCGGAACCCAAAAAACTCACAAACTCTGAGTGTGGGACGAAGCAGTCCAACCCATTTCATCGGTCCCTAGCCGGACCGCCGGATATAAGCGAGCGCGGAGTCTCCGCAATGCAAGCCGTGTCAGCCGTTGTTGTCGCACTCCCGAGAGTTTGTTCGAAGAGCTTGGCATCCACAAGGAAGCGGAACCACAATGTCTGCAAGACGAAGAACACAGCCCCTTCCTTTCCGTCAAGGAAACCACCCCTTAAAACGTAACGGTAAAAAAATAAAAGAAAAGCGCGGCTGAATAACGGAAACCGTCCATATACTCTCCGCAAATACCGCTTTCTCTGAACGGGGCTGCCGAAGAGATCAGGACGGACTTGGAGAGAACCCGGAGCGCGGTTAAGCAGATTGCGCACCTCGGCGTCCGACCATCGATTGTGCCGGACAATCCATTCGCTGAGCGGCATTCGAATGTCGTCGACAATCCAACCGCGCAGCTTGCCGGTCGGCCCGCTGACGATGAAGTGCTGATCATATTCCCGGTCTTCGCACCGGCCCGCACCTCGCCGAAACAGGCGCAGATGCCAGATCGGGAACATCCCTCCATGGCGAATCGGGCGGCCGAGAAACCGTACAAGCCGAGCCACGTGGTATCCCGCGAGGCCGCCGGGCATTTCCTCCGGCCTCAATCGGTTGAGCTCCGCCACGAGAGTGTCCGACAAATGCTCATCAGCATCCAGATGCAGCTCCCAGTCGTGCTTGAGCGGGAGATTTTCGATGGCCCAGTTTCGCTGCGCGGCATAGTTGAGGAATTCATGCTGAACCAGATGCGCTCCAAGTTGGCGGGCGGCGGCGCAGGTCGCGTCTGAGCTGAATGAATCCACTACGTGAATATCGTCCGAGACCAGGGCCGCCGCACGGATCGTTTCGGTCACGGTTCGCTCGGAGTTATACGTCAGAATTACAATCGACAGCTTCATGCTGCATCCAACGGTGCAACAGCCTCTTCGCTCCGCAGCCTGATCCTGTCGCTGGAACACGTCACCGTAATTGTGAAATGCAGTACTAAGCTTCCACGGCGTCAAACGAAGCATCGCAGCTATTGCGAAACGGCGCCGCTCGGTTGGCGCGCAGGGTCCGACCGCAAGACCGTACCGCCGAGGGCCTGCGGCGTCTCGCCTGTTAAGTGTCGATACGCCCACTCACGCAATACGAGCAGCGACCAGACTCGATGCCACGTTATCCCGTTGCGTCCTTGCAGAAACGCGCGCCATAACCGCGCGACCACCGCCGGTTCGACTCCGACGTCGCGGAAGGTCGTCGCGTCGTTCAGTGCCGCCTCGGCCATCGGTCGCAACCGACCGCGCAGCCATTGCGGCCACGGGAGGACGAAACCCTGTTTGGGCCGTCGGTACACGTGCGGGGGTATTCCCTCGCCAACCGCACGCAGTAATAGCGGCTTAGGCAGCCTTCTGTCGAGCTTCGCAACACCCGGCACGCGCGCAACTAACTCCACCACCCGTCGGTCGAGGAACGGCACGCGCACCTCCAGTCCGTGAGCCATGCTCATCACGTCGCCATCGCGCAGCAGCATGTTAATCAGGTAGGTGCGCAGTTCCAAGAATGACACTTGATTAATCGGATCGAGATCGGCGCTCATTCGGCGCAATTCCTCCGCCAGCTGGCTAGGCAGCCCTTCGGGGTTGGTAGCGGCACCTGTGGGAAATAATTCGCGCCGGGTGACCGGGTCAAAGTTCTGGCGGAGAAGAAAGTAGGTCGAAAACGGGGTCAGTTCACTCTCCAACAACTGCCCGAGCTTGTCGGGCAATACTCGCCGCCGGCGCTGGATGGCTATCCAGAGCATCGCCAATGCGGACCAGGCTCGCGAGGGAACGATGCGGAGACCGCGCCATGCTACGGCGCGCGGCACCCTGCGGGAGGTATTATAGCCACCGAAAATTTCGTCTGCACCCTGACCCGACAGTGCCACTTTAAGCCCCGCCTGGCGCACTGCTTGCGCAATCACGTACACATTGATTCCATCCATCGTCGGCTGGTCAAGCGCTTTTAGCGCTCCGGGCAGCAAGGCGTGTAGTTCCGACTCACCGAGACAAAGCTCGCTGTGCTTGGTACGGTGGAGTCTCGCGATCTCGCGAGAATACGGCGCCTCTGAGAATTTTTCTTCCGCAAACGTGACCGAGAAGGTCCTGATCTCGGAATCTCGCTGGCTCGAGATCGCCACGATGGCGCTTGAGTCGATGCCGCCGCTCAGAAACACTCCCAACGGCACGTCGCTGATGAGGTGTTCGGCAACTACTTCGGCGAGCGTCGACCGCAGTTCATCCTCGAAACCCGTTGGCAGCGCTGCATGTTCTCCGCTTGGCGCGGACGGGAAAGGGGGGCGCCAGTAAACCCGCGGGCCGCTTAGCCGGCCTTGACCCGAAACTCGAAGGTAACTTCCCGCGGGCAGAGCCCGGACGCCCTCAATTATGGTGTTAGGGCCTTGCACCGCGCCGTAGCTTAGATAGCCTTCCAGCGCCACCGGATCTATTCGCCGCGCGACCATCCCGCTCGCGAGCAGCGTCCTTACCTCGGAAGCGAATAGAAATTCGTGATCGGGGCCGGTCCAATAGTAGAGCGGCTTGATACCCACAGGATCGACCGCGAGCAGAAGTTCACCATTCACCGCATCCCACAACGCGAACGCAAACATCCCGCATAGCTTTTCCAAGACTCGATCACGCCACAATCTATAACCTTTGAGGAGCACCTCGGTGTCACTGTGCGACTGCCATCTAACACCCTCCGAAGCAAGCTCGTCCCTAAGCACGCGAAAGTTGTAAATCTCCCCATTGTATACCAGCAGATTGCCGGTCTCGGTGTCGCGCATCGGCTGACTCGCGGACGCTGACAGATCAATGATCGCGAGCCGTCGATGAACCAGCGCCAGCGCGCGATCGCTACCGACCTTGAGCACCGTGCTGCCTCCGTCGTCGGGTCCGCGATGGTATAGGGACCTTCCGAGGCGTTCCGCCAGAAGGCCCAAGGTTGGGCGTGCCGGTCCCATGTATCCAGCTATCCCGCACATCGCACGCAGCCCGTCCGCTCTCTGCACTCGGTCATTGTGACTTTTGGGCTCGGACAACCATGTAGTCTTGATAGGCTATTGTCATGCCGGCGATGCGGGTGAAGTACAACCTGAACTCATCCGGCGTAACGTGGCGCTGGTAGGCGTGGATTCCGAACCGGTCATAAGTATTTGTCCAAGTGGTCTTAAAGTCGGGCATCAAGTCGTAGTAAACGGCCAATCCGCTCAGGATGAACAGTCGGCCGAACAGCGGCACGTAGGCAAGCGCGGCCAGATTGCCAGTGAGCCACAACAGCTTCCACTGGTCCCAACGACGGACGCGATTCCGTACGGCCGTGAGAAACCGCAGGCGCAGTCGCTTAAGAGTGCTTGGGAACACGCCGTAGTGGGTGGCAAGGATGATTCCGTGATCTCTCAGCACCCGGCAGAGCTCGTTCACCGCCAATTGCGAGTTTCGGGTGTGGTGAATTACACCCTCGCAGTAAACCAAGTCGAATCCTTGGTCGGCAAAAGGCAGGACCGTGATGTCGCCTTGCACCCCAACCCACCGGCTGTTGCCGCGCAACTTGCGCGCGACGACATCGATCGCGTCCGAAAGCTCGAGCGATATGACCGCGGCGCCCCGGTCTAACAGCCAGCGCGACTGGTCACCCGCTCCCGCGCCGGCATCGAGTACCAGCCTTCCGCCAAAGTCGGTCCGTTGTAACCCGAACAGTTGCGCTATGCGCCACTCCAAATCGGCTTCAGACCGCATCGCGCTGTTCAGGCTCCATTGAAAGCCGAAGCTCTCGACCGTAGACTCCTCCTGGAACGCTTGTCCAACTCGCGAAACAGGCGGCTCAAGCCCCAACGTCCGAAGCCAGTCGGCGTAGCGATGCGCCAACTTGGGGGTGAGCCGCACCACGCAATCAACGATGGGATAACCGATGTTCGTGCCGGGCACGACGAGCGCGCCGCAAACCGGGACGCCTGCCGGAGTCCGCGCCTGTACGACGGGCTTCAACTCGCGTCCCGTCAGAGGGTCGCGCCAGTTTATCTGGTCAAATAGCGGAGTCTCAGCCATTTCAGTAACGTCGACATGAGTCAGCTCATCAGAGCACGTGATCGCTTATTGAATACTGCACAAGATAGTGACAAGGATTGCCGTTTACCGCGGCTCCTTGTGTCATTCCCGCGCGCGTGTCCGGCGCGCGCGAGGAATCCCGGA
>JAKAVX010000327.1 GCA_021827465.1 Deltaproteobacteria bacterium
CGATCTCGCGGCGTGGTGAATCGGGAGGCGAGCCACTGGAAGGACAGGTTGGAGAACCTGCCCCGCTCGGGTGTCTACAAGAAGTCGCGGGAGGTCCTGAAGGCGATTCCGCCGCTCCATTTTCCGATCGCTTTCCCCGAGGTCTTTCTGCGCGAGCGCGCCGGTTTCGACGTGATCCTCGGCAATCCGCCGTGGGAAGAGGCGACAGTCGAAGAGGACCGCTTCTGGACCCGCTACGATCCCGGCTTCCATTCGCTGCCCCAAGGCCAGCAAGAATCGGCGAAGAAGCGATATCGCCGCGACCGGCCCGACCTGGTTCGACTCTACGAAGAGGAACGGGAAAAGGCCGAACTTCTGCGCATCGTGCTGGTAAGCGGACCGTTTCCGGGAATGGGAACGGGCGATCCCGACGTATACAAGGCGTTCGCCTGGCGGTTCTGGAGTCTGGCGACGGCGCAGCGTGGAAGGATTGGCGTGGTGCTGCCGCGCTCGGCCTTTGCGGCCAAGGGCAGCGCTGAATTCCGGCAATCGGTCTTCGAATGCGCCGGCGAAGTTAACATCACACAATTGCTCAACAATCGAAGCTGGGTTTTCGACGACGTTCACCCGCAGTACACGATCACGCTCACCTGTATCGAGAAGGGTGCTGCTGAGGGCGCTGGCATCCTACACCTGAACGGTCCCTTTCCGGACCTGCAGCGTTACGAGGCCGGACGGGACCGGATGCTTTCCTTCCCCATGCGGGAGGTGATCTCGTGGACGGATACGTCGGCGCTGCCGCTGCTCCCCGATGATGAGTCGGGCGAGATCTTCGCGCAGCTTCGCAAAGCGCCGCGCCTCGACTTAGACGATCCGAATTCCTGGCGTGCACGACCATACGCGGAGTTGCACGCGACGCACGACAAGCCGCTCATGAAGTTCACGGAGAAGCAGCCCGATAGCTTCTGGCCGGTCTTCAAGGGCGAGTCGTTCGATATCTGGGTGAATGATACCGGCACGTATTACGGATGGGCCGATCCAGACAAGGTAATCCCAGTACTTCAGAATAAGCGCCAGCGCAGCGCAAAGCTCGCGCGCTCGCCCTTCGACGGCTTCCCACCGGCATGGTTCCGGGACTCAAAGACGTTGCCCTGCTGGTCGGCGCGAATCGCATTCCGCGACGTTACGAATCGTACGAATCGGCGGACCGTTATCGCAGCGCTCTTACCGCCAAAAATATTCCTGACGAACAAAGCGCCCTATTTCGTGTGGCCTCGGGGCGACGAGAAGGACCAAGCCTTTCTGCTCGGCGTTCTTTGTTCGCTGTCACTCGATTGGTATGCACGACGATTCGTTGAAGTCAGCCTGAACTACCATGTGCTGAATCCGCTTCCTGTTCCACGCCCCGATCGGGAGAATCCGCTATGGCAACGGACGGTGGCTCTTGCCGGGCGACTCGCATGCCTCGACAAGCGCTTACGCAAATGGGCCGACGCCGTCGCCATCGACTGCGGACGGCTACCCGACGAGGAAAAGGAAGACATGATCCACGAACTCGATGCGGTCGTGGCCCATCTTTACGGCCTTTCCGAATCGCAGCTCGCGCACATCTTTGAAACCTTCCATGAGGGCTGGAATTACTCCGATCGGCTGAAGGCCACGCTCAAGCATTTCCGCGCGTGGCAAACAAAACTGAGAATCGTGGAACACGGACGAAACGCATGACGCCGGACGAACTATTCCAACTCGCGGATAGACTGGCTGGAAAACCCCGCCAGTGGTTGGAATCCGGTCCTGCGGCTGACGGCGTGTTTAGTTTCGTGATGTTCCTGGGGTTCGAGCGGGCGCTCCGGCAATATGGTGCAATTGTCGAGCTTTTGCGAAGAGGTTTCTGCGACGACGCCCTTGTGCTCGCGCGGTCGTTATATGAGCTCAATGTGAACCTATCAGCAATAAAGTCTGAGATAGACGCCGGCAAGTTCGCCCGCTTCGCTAAGCTGCAACAGCTACTTCTGGAAAAAGAGCGTCTCAACGATCAGCTTCAGGATGCGGAGAAGGACAAGGAGTCCTCGTCCTATATCGCCAAATGCGGGCAGCGGCTAAAAGCAGTTGAATCGGCGCTCAAAGAATTCGCTGAGTTCAAGACCAAGAAAGAGAAGTGGCAAAAATCGTGGTCAGGTTTGAACGTCAAGGGCCTCGCTGAGCGCACGGCTCAAGACACCGGAGCGAATACCGGTCAACACGACTACTGGGTTTACGGGCTGGGGTCGCTCTTTACACACAATGCACCCGGCGCTCTCTTTCTGGGCGTAGGGGATTCTCAACTAAGCCAGGAGAAGTGGAAAGAACTCCGTGCAAGACGCGATCACGCCAATAGAAATGGGCTTCCGGCGATTCTACACGAGGCTTCGATGTGTTTCGTCGATATAGTCGGGATGGCCGGGCCTTGTATTCAACGTTATCAGCGCCCGTGGTTTGATGATGCGATGCAAACGGTATTGCCCGCACTGTGCGATGGCGACACCACGGAGACCGGCTGAAGAGATAAGGCCATGCCTGAGCTGAGCCGATTCTTTGGAATCATCATCCGGATGTTCTACAGCGACCATGAGCCGGCGCACTTCCACGCGATCTATAGCGAGTACGAGGCCTTGATCGAAATCGAGACTCTGCTGGTGTTTCGCGGGTCGTTGCCGCGCCGGGCGCTGGCACTCGTGCTCGAATGGGCTGCGATGCATCGCGTCGAACTGCGTGATGATTGGCAGCGTGCGCGCACCGGACAAACTCTTAACGAAATCGATCCTCTCGATTGAGGTGAAAGGATATGGCCCTTTTGCGTATTCGTGAGGTCAAAGCTCTTGAAGGCTTCAAACTAAGGCTCACGCTTAGCGATGGCTCTGTCATCGAACGCGACGTGTCACGGCTTCTCGTCGGCCCGGTTTTCGAACCCATCCGAAAGGGTCCGGCAGTGTTCGCCCAGGCACGCGTGGAAGGTGGAACCGTAGTCTGGCCGAATGGCGCCGACCTCTGCCCCGATGTTTTGATCTGGGGCGGCGCCCCACCGGAAGAGGGGCGACAACCAGCTCATCCACCGCAGGCAATTGGCTAATCACAAGTTAGAGGTTCAAGGAATATGGGAAAGAAAACGGTGCCGTTCAAGCCGGAAGGAATAGGGAAACTCCCCGAGAACAAGCCGGTCATCTACCGAATCGAGAGTGCGGGCGGGCGGGAAAACTACGTCGGGGTTGCCAAACGCGGTCGGGTGCAAGAGCGAGTGAGCGAGCACCTACCTGGCGGTAAGGACTACGTCCCTGGGTCCAAAGTCCAGATCGAGCAGATGCCGAGCATTCGCGACGCTCTCAAGAAGGAGGAGCGCGTCATCTCGCGCTCGCAGCCTCCTTATAACAAGCAGGGTAAGTAGGGTTCTCGGGCCAAAGCGATGAGTAAGAGCGAGCTGCAAATACCCCTGCTCAAACCGGAGATGCCGCTGTTTGAGCAAAAGGGCCGCAACTCTGGAGAGCCGGTACCGACCGAGATTCCGGACAAGCCCGAGTTCGTCGATAACCGCGAACTTCGGCTGGTCGATGCGCTCAGGAGCCATCTCGATTGGCTGCGTGAAACTTATGCAAAGCCGGTCGAGCTTTCGATCGCGAGCGGGTACTTCAATCCGCAGGGTTTCGGGATGCTCGCCGATCGACTGCGGCATCTCGAAAAAACCCGGCTGTTGCTCGGCGCCGAGCCGTTGCCCCCGCCCGCGATTCCGCTTCGGATGCCTGGTGAGCCACGCGGCGAAAGGCTGGAAACAAAACTCGTCCGCGAAGAGCTTCAAAAGAACGAACAAGGGTTACAGCGGGATCGGAACCTCGTGCCTTTCCGTCCTGGTGACGACCGCGCACTCGCCGACCTCCTCGAGTTTCTCAAGAGTGGCAAGGTTGAAGTGCGCCGCTTCGAAAAGGCATTTCTGCATGGCAAGGCGTTCCTCTTCGCAAGCGACGAGGGAGTGATTTCCGGCTCCTCGAACTTCACCGCCGCCGGTCTGACCAGCAACTTGGAACTGAATCTCGGCCGCTACGATCCGACGCCCGTCCAGAAGGTCCGCGATTGGTTCGACCGATTGTGGGCGGAGGCCGCGCCGTACGATCTTGCCGCGGTCTATGCTGCACGCTTCGAGCCATACGATCCGTATCTCATTTTTCTGCGCGTCCTCTGGGAGCGCTACGGTGCGGAACTGGAAGCTGAAGCCGAGGGTAGTGCGCGAATCCGGCTGACTACGTTTCAGACCGACGGCATCTTTCGCGCCAAGCGTATCTGCCAGCAATACAATGGCGTGCTGGTTGCCGACGGTGTTGGCCTCGGCAAGACCTTCGTCGCCGGCGAGTTGCTTCGCCAGTCGATC